>JAAEPL010000598.1 GCA_024232675.1 Planctomycetaceae bacterium | reverse complement strand
ACCATTAATAATTCCCCACAGTTTTGGGTACGGTCTGGGGTGTCTGGAAATCAACACTACTGGATTGGATTTCCATTTATTTTTGCAAGTCTGCCACCGGGAATTGATCCTGATTTTCGTTGCGTGCTTGGCCAATATCAGTAATACCCCAGCAATTAATTTGATTCCGCGGAGGCGCTTAATTTAATAGCGGTTCTACGTTCATCAGTGTTGCCTTTTGCCTTTCATGACGAACTTCCTTCTAATCGCGCCCAACATGGCATCACGCGTTTGAATATAAATAGCCCTCCATGGCCAAGGCACTTCCAATTAGTAACCGGCCACATCTGGGGGGGTAGGTGTCTCGGCGATTACCAGTAGTGCGAAATCCGTATGCAGCTAAACCCAGCCCCGTTTTATTAACACTTCCGTCACGGGGCTTGCGGGTGAAAGGAGTTGCTGCAAATGAAATGCCAAGCTTGGTCAAGCTGAGCAAATGGCAAATAATCGAAACAAGTGCGGGAAAACGAAAGAAAATGCGACCCATGAAATTGCCAAGTCAGTCAGAATCGTGACAGAAGGTGGGCGGACGAGCGTTTTGGCTCGTAGGTTGCAAACAAGTGGGTAAGGCTCGCTTTTTAGCTCAAATGGTTTTTGGTATACACTTTGCAGTAATTGCCAGTGATTGGGACAAGAACAAGACCGTGACAGCCGTTAGAAGTTGTGAATGAGAACACCGTTACAAAGAATTCGATTCGGAGCGATTTCTCTCGCATCCGTTTTGGTGATTTCAGTGATTGGATTTCGCTTGATCGGCAACCACTCTTGGCTGGAGTCTGTTTGGTTGGTGGTGGTGACGATTTCCACCGTTGGATTCAGCGAGAAATCTGGTGAGGAGCCTGTCTTTCAGGCATTCATGATTTTTGTGATTTTGATGGGGGTCAGTTCCGCAGCCTATACATGCGGCGGCTTTATTCAGTTGCTACTCGAAGGTGAAGTAGCTCGTGCGATGGGACAGAGGAAAATGACCAAAGATATTAATCGGTTAGATAAGCATGTCGTCATCTGTGGTTTTAGTCGACTCGGCAATGACCTTGCGAACCAATTATTGCACCGCAAAATTCCATTTGTCATCATCGATATCAATGAGGAAAAAGTACGTCGGGCCAATGAGTTGAATTTTCTCGCCGTCAAAGGGGATGCGACTCTCGAATCGGTCTTGCAGGAAGTAGAAATCGGCAAAGCTCGAGCATTAGCAACCGCTTTGCGTTCCGACGCTGACAACGTCTTTATTACGCTTACGGCACGCAATCTACGCCCTGATATTCAGATCATTGCAAAATCGGAACAGGAGAGCAGTTGTCGAAAGCTGCGGCAGGCCGGTGCGGATAAAATTGTGATGCCTCATCGTGCAGGGGCTCAACAGATGGAGCGGATGATCTCACGTCCCACGACGGCGGATTTATTCGAGTTGTTTGCTGAGGCATCCCATCTGGAAATGGAATTGGATGAGATCGAGGTCCTGAATCATTCAAAATTGGTAGGCACAAGTATTGTTGAGGCAAGAATCAAAGAGCGATTCAATGTGTTGGTGGTGGGTGTCAAGGATGCCGACGGGCGATTTCACTTTAATCCACGGCCCGACGACTTGATCGGTAACGGAGACACCTTGCTGGTGATTGGCGAGGTGCAAAATATTAACCAAATGAAAACGGAATTCAAGATTTAGGGGCACTCGTTAGAAAGTTGAACTGTTCCGCTCATCCGTCACTTGGTTTCGCTTCTTTTGTTACGGGTGTCATCCAGTCGCAGGTAGACAAACCAGTAAACCATGCCAACAAGTAAGGTTCCGCCGATGATGTTGCCAATGGTTACGGGTAAGAGATTGTTCCAAACAAAGTTCCCTATAGAAATAACGCTCTCGTCATTTCCACTGGAAGAGATCTCGGTCAACATGCCCATCGGAATGAAGTACATATTGGCGACGCAGTGTTCCATGCCGGTGGCAACAAATGCCGTAATAGGAAAGACGATCGCCAGAACTTTGTCTGCGACACTGCGGGCGCTAAAACAAAGCCAGATAGCCAAACAGACTAATAAGTTACAGCCGATCCCGGCTGCGATGGCGTGAGACCAAGCCAAAGAACATTTGGTACTTGCGATGTGCCTCATGGCTTCGCCAACTTGCCCCTCGGCTTGCTCTGGAACGCCTGCCAGATAGACCAATATGGCGACGCCAACCGCCCCCACGAAGTTGCCCGTGTATACCAAGATCCAATTTCGCAACAATTGCCGAGCCTTAATGCGGCCGCTGGCCAATGCCATCACGATTAAGTTGTTCCCTGTAAACAACTCGGCACCACCGATGATCACTAGGATGAGACCCAAGCTGAAAGCCAAACCGCCCAGTAATTTGGTCACGCCAAATGGTAAGGAGACCGTGCCAGCTGTGGTTACCACGGTGTAAAAAACGCCGCCCCAAGCTATGAATGCTCCTGCCAAAACGGCGAGCACAAACATGGAAAAGGCATCTCGTTCCACCTTTGCCTTGCCAATCTCTTCTGCCCGGTGGGCCATTTCAGAGGGTAACAAGGCATCGGGTGAGTGCGTCGGCAACGCGATTGGAGTTTCATGCATCGTAAATGACTTTGAAGGCAAGTAGGAGTTTCGGCATCGTACATTCCCGTTGCAAAGACTGTGCCGTTCGCAGGAGTGCTAGTCGGATGTGCGGTTCCGCTCGAGAAGATTGAGGGTGTACTTCGCGGTCTTATTGTTTAGGTAATTTTCGCGTTGGTGTAGCGTTTCATTGTTTTGGCATGTTTCGTTTTACTAGCAACTGACAAAACGGTCTTGTGCTTTGGCATGCAGAGAGGCGAAACTGACGTTGTCCGGAAAACGCCTGGTGAAAATGAAAAAGGCCGGGCTAAATTAGGTGGGCCGCGGCGGCCATAGAAAATCGGACGAGAGCGTCAATCCATTCCATTGGTTAAACCCGGTAGGTCGATCCATGTTAAAGCGATTACGATTCTTAATGGGCTACCTGTTATTTTGTTTGGCAGGGCTGGTTTTCTTGATCTGGAATGCGCCGGTAACGTTGCCCGTTTCCATTCTTTTGATAGCTGGCGGAGCGGTGGTCGTGGCATCAGGCAAACCGGACAACGAGCATGCGTTGCGTTCCTAGTTGCCTATGTCGACTCGTCGTTGTGCATAACGCCTGGCGGTGAGCTCCGCGTCTCAGCCCTCAAAGCCAAGCCGGTTTCCATCTGCTGGAGGTGCGGCAGGGGCGGCCAGCAAGAGAAGCCAGACGCCGTTGGCGGCTTGGATTTTAGTTACCGGCTGTTTCCAGTTTGATGGGGCACACGAAGTCGTCTTGCTTTACGACAAGTAAGGCACAAGGGATTTTGTCGATAACAGATTCGATGGTGCTCCCCAGTAATCGGCGTACGGGGTGAGTTTGGGAGGCACTCGACATGACAACGATATCGATATTTTCTTCCCGACAGAATGCAGGAATCACATCAACCGCTTCACCGTGTTCGCAAAAAATGCGGTCGTCAAAATATGTCGGAGCGTGTTTTTCTCGTAGCTGTTCGAAGAGTTTTCGATAAACCGCAGTCGATTCTTTCAGCGTTTCTTCAAATGATTGTTCGCTAAGGTAGTGTTTCATGTATTTCTGGCCAGGCACACACCAACAGTAGATTGCCGATAGGTCATCTGCTGCGTTCGCCATTTTTTCGGCATTTGAAAAGATCGCTGAATTTTCTGCGTCGGCATGCTCTGCATTTACACAGGCTACGACTTTGGGATTTTGGATAGGCTTATCACCAACAAACAGAAGGGGAGCAGGACAAATTCGCATTAGGTTTCGAGCGGTATTTCCAAAGAGACCTGGGTAACGGCTTTGAGCTCCTTTCATGTAGCGGATAACGAGATCGGATGATTGCTCCACTGCTTCGCGAGTGATGGCCTCCGATGATTTTCCGTGCAGTAACTTGCTTTCAGCCTTCACCCCCAAGTTGCGGAATGTTTCCGTGGTTTTTTTCAAGCGTTCCTGTTTGTCGGCAACGATCATCTTAAAAACATCTTCCGCATTAGCGGAAAAAAAGAGGGAAGATCGAGAGGGGGCGCGTACCGTATCGACTACCGTTACCGAGGCGTCGTGTTGAAGCGCCAGGTTCGTGGCCGTTTCAAGGGTCGCCAAAGCCTCGTGCTGGGGATCCATGGCGACGATTATTTTTTGGTATCGGTCTTCCATTTTTTTCTCGCTTTAAGGGAGGGCAAAATTACAGAGCTACCTGTGATGGCGTAGCGGTCCGCGATTTTGATAAATTCAATAAGCTGACATCGGGGAATCGGGACGAGGAGGAGCTAGTTGTAATTGGGGAGGTTTAAGGCTCTTGAGTTAGGCGGATTGTAAAGCGACTGCCCTCGCCGGGGGTGCTGGTGATATGCAGAGTGCCTTTGTTTTTTTCTACAATGGCCTTCGTGATCGGTAAGCCTAGACCCATACCTCGAGCTTTGGTTGTAAAAAGAGGCTCAAGCACGTTGGCCAGATCTTTTTCTGAAATACCGATTCCGGTGTCGCTCACTGATAGTGCGACGTAATCCGGGAAGCATTGTCCTCCGACAGTCAGCACGCCTCCTTCGGGCATTGCGTCTCGGGCATTACGCAAAAGGTTTAGCAACGCGATCATCAACTGGGAGCCATCTGCGAGTACCATCGGCAGAGAATCTGCGAAGTCGAATTCGACAGAGACATTGGCTGGAACGTCGAATGTCGCCAGTGCGGAGCGGGAAAAAGAATCCAGCTTTAATGACTGCAGACGAGCCTCTGGCAGTTTTGCCACATCAGATAAAGCCGTGACCACGTTGTCGATCATGACGACCTGTCGGTCAATGCGCTCGAGGTGTTCGCGAGATTTTTCTGCCGTCGCGTTGGAGGCGTTTAGCAGGTAGTAAGCACTGGTTTTGATGGCATTCAGTGGGTTGCGTATTTCGTGGGCGATTCCTCCAGAAACCTTTCCCAAGGTGGAGAACTTTTCATTGCGTACCAACTCGGCCTGCGTTTCCCGCAACTCTTCAGTGCGTCTTTGAACACGTTGCTCGAGTTGACCATTGAGTTGCGCAAGCATCTTTTCTGTTTTTTTAAGTTCGGTAATGTCGCGAATCATACCCGTGAACAATCGACGCGGACCGAGTCGGATTTCGCTCACAGCCAAGGACATGGGAAATATGGTGCCATCCTTTCGCAGGCCAGTGACTTCCCTGCCAATACCGATGATTTTGGCAATGCCGGTTTGGCAGTAGTTTTTAAGATAGGTGTTGTGTTCTGCTTTATAAGGGGCTGGCATTAGCATGTTGATGTTGCGGCCAATTAGCTCAGCAGTTGCATAGCCAAATACTTCCTCGGTTGCCGGGTTCGCGGAATCAATGATGCCTCGTTCATCAATAGTAATGATGGGATCGACTGCGTTTTTCATAATGGCTTCGAGCCGCGCTTGCCGTTCGTTGAGGTGTGTGTCGTCTCTTACCGTGGCGACGAATAACTGTTTGTCATCAATTTCTAAGCACTTAACAGCCAAGCTGATGGGGAATGTATCGCCCAATTTGGTAAGACCCGTTAATTGGCGTTTCATACCCATGAATTGAGAAGACGCGATCTTGTCTTTCAATTGCTGATCGTTCACTTGGTCCGATTGATGAGCTTCGCCAGCAATTAATGATTGGATTTCTTGACCAATCAGTTCATCCCGGGAGAAACCAAACATGGATGTCATGCTCGGGTTGGCGATAAGGATTTTGCCCCCTTCGTCAAAAGCAACGATGGCATCGATGGCAATTTCCAGCATCGCCAGTAATGTTTTGGGCTGAGATTCAGGGAATATTTCGTCAGGCATAAGAATGGCGTGCCGGAATTAATCGGCCGATTTTCAATGGGATAAGGGCTTGCTGGCAAACACGAGATAAAGCTTTCCCCGAGTCTACAGTGCGGCGATTTCAAAACGCTCGGATGTTTCAAAACGCTTACATGTTTCAAAACTAGGAGGCGGGAAACAGGTCCTCAATCAACTTTTCCGCTTGTTCTCGATCTGTCTCTAAAACAATCACATCGACCGCAAACGTGCCAGTAAATCCAGCTTGATGCTCGCCGCCCAATTCACAGCGAATTCCGTGCTCTTGCAAGGCGTTGCGTATCAGTTCGGCTTTAACTGCGTCGCCAACCGTGTAGACCGTAACCAAATGAGCGTTGGGATGGTGTTCTTCCTGATTATTCATAATTTGATTTCCTTGAAAGCAAATGAGTGACGTGGTGACTGTGTGAGCAAATCCGATGCCGTCGAGTTTGTAAGAAATGTGATCAGGGAATGCACTTGAATTTTTAACCAATGTTTCGGCGCGTTCTGAAAACACCTGTCGGTGTTTTAGATCCATTGATAGGGGATTCTGTCAGTTTCGATTCCCAGCAGTTGCGAAGTTGTTGGTTGGTGAATGGAAAACTTATGTTGATTATCTAACTTAGTTGTAAAGCGTCTAACGAAATGCGTAAATATGTTGTGTCAAATGAGCTCACACGCATGCCTCGATAAGCACTCAGAATAGACGCATGCAGTGTTTATTGGTACTCTGGGCTTTCTAATCGTGAAACCGTGCCTTCCTCCGGGCGAATATGTCTCCGCAGAATCATCGAATCCTTATTGTTGACGACGACCGGGATATTCTTGCGAATCTCTCCGACATCCTTGCCGATGAGGGGTATGAAACGGAGACGGCCCCCAGCGGGGAAGACGCTATTGAATTAGTGAGCCGGGCTTGTGCCGAGGCGGGCAGGAGTGCCTACGATTTGTGCCTGCTTGACTTTAATATGCCTGGTATGGATGGAGTGGAGCTGTTTCAACGGATTCAGGTTTTTAACCCGAATCTACGCGCTATCATGATCACCGCCTATGCGGGAGAGAATGGATTAGAGAGAGCCAAGTTGGCCGGAACGTGGCAAGTGCTTAAGAAACCCGTTGAAATTCCAGAATTGCTAGACATGATTCGGAAAGCGATTCCATCGTGAGGGCTGGCAGGCTCGAGGGATGGTTAGGCTTTCCTCGTTAGCTGCGAGGTTTTCATTGATTTTCTTTGAAGGCGGAGGGCTACTAAGGTACTGATATTGGTTTGCCTGGGGTAAAAGTGAGTATGCTTTGCCTTTTCTGAACAGACTCTCTGGCAAACGGAACCCGCGTGAGTAAGCGTATTTTTAGGAGCCTATAGCCTTGCAAGCCTTCTCGATATTGTTGGTCGAAGATGATGACGACGCCCGTCGAAATATGGAAGATATACTCTCGATCGATGGGTATTCTCTGGAATCGGTATCCCACTGCCAGCACGCAATTGAGGCGGTGCAAAAACAACACTTTGATGCGGTCATCATTGACTGGAGTTTACCTGATGGGAGCGGTGGAGACCTCATTCCGTTAATTCTCCGAGAGTTGCCTAACACGCCCGTAGTTGTGGTGACCGGAATTAGAGATTTCGATGCTGTGGTGGTGGCCTTAAAGAGTGGTGCCTACGACTTTTTACTAAAACCAATCAACGCCGGGGTTTTGCGGTCTGTTTTGGGCCGTTTGGTAGAACGCAAGCAGCACTTGTTGGAAATAGAAGAAGCTCAGCAGAAGCTGTTGAGTAACGAAAGATTGGCTGCCATTGGGCAGATGGTCGCCGGTTTGGCGCACGAAAGCAGGAATGCGTTGCAACGGAGTCACGCTTGTTTATCGGAATTATCTCTCGACCTTCAGCAGATGCCTCAGAGTTTGGATTTGGTGCAAAAAGTTCAAAAGGCTCTGGATGATATTAATCGCTTGCTAGAAGAGGTCCGAAATTACTCTGCGCCAATCATTTTGGATCGCAGTCAGTGTTCTGTTCGTTTTCTT
>JAAEPL010000597.1 GCA_024232675.1 Planctomycetaceae bacterium | reverse complement strand
GAGGAACCCCCAATGGAGGAAATTGCTGCGGAAGCTGCCTCTCATGAGGCCACTGTGAAGGCGACGAAAAGCACCAAGGCCACTAGGGGCAAGAAGGCGGGCGTCAAAGCCAAGGCGACTCTCAGCAAGACCTCCAAATCCACGAAAAGGACGACTACCAGGCGGGCGAAGAAGGGAATAGAGGACGTCGTGGAGGACGAGTCGATCGTGGCGAGCTCGGTCAAACCCGACCACGCTCCTGCTCCCCTGGAAAGTGTGACCCCAACCGTCCTGGACGAGGCAGCAGAGAAGGCGGCAGAGAAGGCGGCAGAAGAAGCGGCAGCGGCTGAGACTAGGGAGCGTGACCTCGAGGAGAAGCGGTTACGCGAGGCCAGAGAGCTCGAGGAGCTTCGTGCACAAAAAGCCCAGAAAGCGCAGAAGGCCAAGGAAGCAAAAGAGGCCAAGGAACGAAAGGCGCGTGAGGCAAAGGAAAAGAAGGCAATGGAGCTGGAGAAGAAGCGCAAGCTGGCTGCCGAGGCTGCCGAGGCCGCTGCCGCCGCGGCGGCGGAGGCTCGCAGGCAGGAGATCCTCGAGCTCGAGCGACAGCGCCTCATTGAAGAAGAAGAGCGTAGGGCTCGTGAAGACCTCGAAGAGCGCCAGCGTCGTGAGGCTGAGCTGGACAGGCAGCGGCGGGCTGAGCTCCGGG
>JAAEPL010000596.1 GCA_024232675.1 Planctomycetaceae bacterium | reverse complement strand
TTTGGCGGTCATGCGGGCCGGTCCCTTGACTTACGGATTTCCCGCCAGGATTACCGCGTCGATTGGCCCAGGGCGGGCCGGTCTGATCAACATCGAAGGCACGGCCAGTATGTCAGGATCGATCCACACCAAGGGCTTCCATATCCTTGGTGGTCTGTTGCGATTTCTACTAAAAACTTCCCACCCTTTGGCCTTCAGTGCTTCCATCGCGTTTGAGCAAAGTTACGGCGGTATTGATGGTGACTCGGCATCCGGAGCTGAGATGGTCTGCTTGTTAAGCGCGTTGACGGCCATGCCGATTCGACAGGGAATGGCTATGACCGGTGCAGTCGATCAGCACGGACATATTCAAGCGATTGGAGGTGTGAACGAAAAGATCGAAGGATTTTTTGACGTATGTGTTTTCTTTGGTCTGACCGGGGAGCAGGGCGTTGTGATTCCTAAATCCAATGCCGCGGATTTGATGTTGCGCAGTGATGTTGTCGAGGCATGTGCAGCAGGTAAATTCCACATCTATGCCGTGGATACGATCCATCAAGCGATGGAATTGATGACCGGGATTCCCGCTGGTGATTTTGTTGAAGGGATTTACCCTGTCGGCAGTCTACTCGCGATGGCAGTCCAGAAAGCACATGAATATTGGCGTCTCACCTTGGCCAGCCCAGCACAAATGACGCGAATTGCCGGTGAGTCAGAAGAAGTTGGTGAGGCCGAAAATCAAGCTTAGAGGCGTTCGCCCTGTTATTTGTGATTCCTGAGTAGTGTATTAGGCACTCTCCGCTGGTTTTTGGGGACAGCCGAGGGGCATCCCCAGTTCGTTTCTTGCTTCCGCCTTGGGGTCTACCTTAGACTGGGGGAAGTATTCGTCAAATCAAGCCAAACAAATCCGGAATCGAGGAACCTGTGTCGCACATAACAGCGATTTGTCCAAATTGCCAAAAGCAATATCGGGTTGATGAGAGTGCCGTCGGCAAAAAGACCAAGTGCAAAAAATGCGACCATCGTTTTGAAATCGTATCCTTCGAACTTTCCGACTCATTTGGAATTCCAGACGTCAAAGAATTCGTCACCGACCAGGACTTCGATCCTGTCGTAACGGCCCGCGGCAGCGAAGCTCAGAATCCATCGGATTCGGAACCGCGTAAATTTGAAGAACCTGGAAGTTTGCAAGAAGCACGCGTGCGAGATTGGCGGAAAGAGATAAAAACGAAACGTAGCTCAGGTCCGTTTGGTCCTCTGCAACGTATTTTATTAGCCGCTGGAGGGATTTTCGCTTTAGGCAGCGTAACGCTTAATTTGCTGGATCTGTTGGGCGTCAATTTATTTGGGCCGGAATTAGCGGGCGACAACATTGGTTCGTTTATTGGGCTAACGATCGGTTTGTTGGGGGCAGGCTTGATTGCCGCCAGTCTGATCAAGTTTCCAGCGGCTTCGCGGATCGCAGGAGCGGGAACGGCTATCTTTGTTTTCGCCGTGTTTATTGGTTCGCTCGCGAACACGCAAAAGGGGGATGAGCTAAACCAGCCAGTCGCGAAAAATTCAACTCCCGAAAACACCCTAGCCCAATTCAAAAGTCCTTGGTTCGAGAAGTACCCGAACTGGCTGGGGTTTGAGGGGATGGCGCGAATGCCGTCGCCCGCAGATCGTTGGAATCGGCATCAACTCGGCGGCCTTCCCTTCAGTGCGACGTTTCTTGGGGAACCCAAAGCCGGTAAGAAACGCCTGCGGGTGGCACGTAAAAATGTAGATTTGGATACGTTGAGCGTGAGTGAGAATGGGTTTGATTTCTCTTTATCGGCGTTTAAGTACCCCGAAAAAAACAAAGAGGCCAAGCAAATGCTGAACGCCACGGAGTTGGCGCTGGGTGATATTGAATTCGGAAAATCGATCGAAAAAGACGGAGCCAGTGGACGTGAATATCGAATCACGGATTCCTCAGTCTCAACGCACGGGCGAATCTTCGTTGTGGAACCCTACGTGGTTCACATCAAAGTCAATGGCTCCTCCACAATGGTACCAGGGGTGTTAAGTCAAGACTTTCTCGGTTCGCTATTAACACGTCAGGTGGATTTTTCAGAAAAGAAAACACCAAAATTTGAACTGTCTGAAAAGGACGTTGAGAGACAGCGTGCCATTTCGGAAAACACCCGTGATTTAGGCGTCTTGGTGAGTGAACATATACGAACCGGAGGTCTGTTGAATTTCCCCGCAGCCTATCTTTCGATTTCGGCAGGCAAAGATGTGGGCACCCGTCGTTTCATGTTTCATCCCGGGAAATTGCCGATCGTGGGTGTGGATTTGATCACTGCTTCGTCCAAGGAAGGATCCATCGTGACCAATCTGGCTCCCATTTATGGTGAGGCGACTGACGAAAATTCAATCATGGCAACCGATGGCTATGCGTTAGCCGGTTTGGAAGTAAACGCGGGAGCTTGGGTGAAGGGAGTGCGTTTGATTTTTATGAAAGTGACACCCATCGGATTCGACACCTCCAAGTCCTATCGCACAGAGTGGTTTGGCAGTCGCCCATCGGGCGTGGCGGAAAAACTAGGAGGAGATGGCAGGCCCGTTTACGGTTTTTGGAATTGCCGAACGGATATTTGTAAATCCATTGGGCTGATTCGTGAAAACAACTAGTTCACCGCTGGACGCCGCCGCGAAGTCGCTCACCTCCGTCTTGCTGGTCGTGGGGCTGGTCGTTGTGTTTGTGACAGCCGGGTTTTTTTTTCTTGCGCAGCTCGAAAACCCTATTAAACAAATTGACGTCAGTACTCTCGAGGGCGTGACGCTACGCAATCCGCGTAATGGGGTCAACAAATCCGTGGAACCCCAACGCTGGTCCACCATGGTGGATTACTTCAAGTCTTCTTCCCGTGTTACTCAGCCAGCCAACGCGGAAATATTGGCTGAGGTCTTCTTTCACTTTGCGGACGGCCGGGTCCAAGCTGCTGAAGTCTTGGATATGGGACGTGAGGTTGGCTGTTTCAAAATTAATAGTGTCTATTACCAGGGCGGTGACGAACGCGAGTTGATTCGCATGCTTGATGACGAATTACGCTACCAGCAAGAGGATCTTAGTTCACCTAGGCAAAGGTGATGAGGATGAAACGCTGTCCGCTCTACACGGTTGAATGGTGTGGCTTGGGAAGCAAGCCGAGCCACGACGAAAGGTGTGGGATGTCAAAAAAAACGACTGATACTTGCGGCAGCCGTTTTTGCCTGGAACAGATGGGCTGTTGGGTAATGGCAACCCACGACCAATATTCGCAATTAAATACAAACGTCGATTTAGGGTTACGTTAGGAATGAAAATGAGAAATAGATTGATTTGTTGGCTGCCGGTAATCGTGATGACTGTTTTTTTATCGGTAAGCTGGTTCGCGGATAATTCCCGCGCAGCCCATCCAGAAACCCAACCGCACGGCCAATTCCACAAACCTGCGTCCGGACTTGTCGAATACATTATCGTGACAAATCGTGATTGGGCCGCGTTTCAGACCGATGTGAACGCTCGCATCGGACAGGGTTATGGACCGATCGGGGGGATTGCCGTGAATGCGGACGGGCATGCAGTCCAAGCGATGGGCAGATAATCGCTGCGGTAGGCAAGGTGGGGTGGCGTTGACAGTCTCACCGGTGAATTGGAAACTATAAGGGAGACGTTACCAACCCACCGATTATGGATTGTCATGACTACCCCAACAGCAAGCGATTTATTCCAAACGTTAGATGTTTTCGATACCGGCAGCGGTTCTGCCCATTTATTTCGGCTTAGCCGTCTGGCAGAGCAGGGTATCGGTGATATTGAGAATCTGCCCTACTCCATACGCCTTCTGTTGGAATCGGTATTACGGAACTGTGATGGAACGACAGTCACGGAAGAGGATGTGCGGAATTTGGCGACTTGGAATGCTGCCGAACCCGCCAAGGTAGAAATCCCTTTCATGCCTGCTCGCGTGGTATTGCAAGATTTTACGGGAGTGCCCGCGGTCGTTGATTTGGCAGCGATGCGTTCAGCCATGCACCGATTGGGTGGGGATGTAGAAAAGATCAATCCGTTGATTCCCGTGGATTTGGTGATTGACCACAGTGTTCAAGTCGACCGCTTTGGTTCTGCTGACGCACTCGAATTTAACGTCCATCGTGAATTTGAGCGTAACAAGGAGCGATACGAATTTTTACGCTGGGGCCAGCAAGCCTTCGATAACTTTCGCGTCATTCCACCCAACGTGGGAATTGTGCACCAGGTCAATCTAGAATTTCTGGCCAAGTGTGTTTTCTTGAGAGAAGTGGATGGTAAGCAAATTGCGTTGCCTGATACTTTGGTGGGAACAGACAGTCACACGACAATGATCAACGGACTGGGTGTCCTCGGCTGGGGCGTAGGCGGTATTGAGGCCGAAGCGGCCATGCTGGGCCAGCCTATCTATATGCTGTTACCCGAAGTCATCGGATTCGAGCTCACCGGAAAAATGGCGGTGGGAACAACGGCAACGGATTTAGTTCTGACGGTCACCGAAATTCTTCGCAACGAAGGAGTTGTGGGGAAATTTGTAGAGTTTTACGGAGAAGGCGTAACCCAGATGTCGCTGGCTGACCGGGCGACCATCGCGAACATGGCACCCGAGTATGGCGCTACAATGGGCTTTTTTCCAATCGACGTGGAAACCATCGAATACCTGAAAAGGACGGGGCGGACAGCGGAAGAAGCCGAATTGGTAGAACGGTTCACCAAAGAACAAATGTTGTTCCGTACGCCCGAATCGGTCACTCCTACCTACACTAAAACACTCTCGCTTGATATTGGCGTGATCGAGCCCTCGCTGGCTGGTCCTAAAAGGCCTCAGGATCGCATCGCTTTATCGGATATGAAGTCAGCATTCAATCAAGCCTTGAAAGACCCGATTGGAGCGAGTGGGTTTGGCCTCGAGGATGAAAAACGCGATGTCATGTCACGTGTCGAGGACAATGGCCATTCCACGGAAATTGGTCACGGCGCGGTCGTGATTGCCGCGATTACCAGTTGCACTAACACCAGCAATCCTTCGGTCATGGTGGCCGCCGGGTTGTTGGCCCGCAATGCGTGCGAAAAGGGAATGGAAGTTAGCTCCTATGTGAAAACTAGCCTCGCTCCGGGGTCTCGAGTCGTAACAGATTATCTCGTGAAAGCAGGATTGAACGACGATTTGGATCAGCTTGGTTTCCAGACAGTCGGCTATGGTTGCACTTCTTGCATTGGTAACAGCGGTCCTTTGCCTGCACCGGTGGCGGCCGCCATCACAGAGGGCGATCTGATTGCTTCGGCAGTGTTAAGTGGCAATCGCAATTTTGAAGGGCGGGTAAATCCGCTCACCAAAGCAAATTACTTAGCCAGTCCTCCGCTGGTAGTGGCCTATGCATTGGCGGGTACTACGGATATCGACCTCGTTACCGAACCCATCGGAAGCGATGCGGAAGGTAACCACGTCCACTTAAAAGATATTTGGCCAAGTCAAGTTGAGATCGCCGAAGTAGTGCAGGCCAGCATCCAACCCGAAATGTATGTCACGCAATACGGAAATGCGTTTGAGTCCAACGAGGCATGGAATGCAATAAAGATTACTTCCGGCGGAATGTACGAATGGGATGGGGCTAGTACGTACATCCAGGAACCGCCCTTTATGACGGATATGACCCGCGATGTGCCAAATATTACGCCCATCTCGGGAGCTCGGTGCCTCGTCCTTTTAGGGGATTCAGTAACGACCGACCACATTTCCCCAGCCGGTTCTATCGCACAGGACAGTCCCGCTGGACGGTACCTTACCGACCATGAAGTTTCTGCAAGAGACTTTAACAGTTACGGCTCGCGTCGTGGAAATGATCGAGTCATGGTGCGAGGTACGTTTGCCAATATTCGCATTCGGAATCAGTTAGCACCGGGCACAGAGGGGGGCTGGACAACATTCTTACCCACTGGGGAAGTCACTTCCATCTACGAAGCCGCCGAGCAATACAAGGCAGTCGACACCCCATTGGTCGTATTGGCGGGTAAGGAATACGGGACTGGCAGCAGTCGCGACTGGGCGGCGAAGGGCACTTTATTGTTAGGTGTTAAAGCGGTCATCGCAGCCAGTTACGAAAGAATTCACCGCAGTAATCTCGTGGGGGTAGGAGTCTTACCTCTGGAGTTTCAGGACGGTGCGACTTGGCAGACACTCGGGCTCGATGGGACTGAAACGTTCAATATCCCGGAACTAGGCAATGATTTGAAAGCGCGGAGTGAGGTGGAAGTGGTGGCGAACAAGCAAGATGGCACCGAAATTCGTTTCACCGCTTCGGTGAGAATTGATACGCCGGTGGAGATCGAGTACTACCGAAATGGGGGAATCCTTCAAAAAGTCCTGCGAGATTTGGCCTAATGGTTTTTTTTTCTGCGGTTGAATGTCCATTAAAGACGGTTAACTAAATAGCTATCACTTTTGATCGGATTTTGCCTAATTTAAGGGCGTTACTTCTGGCGAATCACCTTGATGAATCGGATTGTATCGTTTCTAGGGAAGGTGACCGTTTTTAGCGAAAGTGATCGATTTTAGAAAATTACTTAGCGGAAACCGTTAGCAGGCAGTGGCCGTGATTTAGCCGGTTGGTAAAATAGGGGAGTAAGCCAGTCTACTCCGCGCTTACCCGTCTTTTCACATAAGTATCCGCAATACAGCCACCACATTGAGGACACTCGGCTACCCGGGGAGATCAGATGCTTCAAAAAGTCAAAAAACGAAGCAGGAGGAAGACTCCTCGACTCCACTGCAGCAAATGCTGTCGGATGGAGTACCACTTTCTGAGCTTAGGCAGTCCTCATATGGAGACTTTCCTCAAGGTCATGACGCTAGGGTTGATTGTTTGGGTTGGCCAGTATCGATGTGTCTGCTGCGGTTCAACCCGCATTGGCCGTTTTGATGGTTTGCGGAGGAAGGCACAGGATCGAGCGGCCAATGGTTTGCGTTCGACCAAAAGTTCGAATCCCATCGATTGGTGGCTAAACTACCGAGATAGTTGGGCTGGAAAGCAACGTCGTCGGGATCTTAGTCGTCGTTTCAGCCGCACAAAGTCAAAGAATAATCGCCGCCATAAGCCCTTCCGAAAAAAAAATTGGTAGACTGGTCGTTGTACTAACCCGCCAAGAATTGCGGGGATAAACAATCAACAGTCCAACTGAATCTTCCAGCATGCTGCTGAATTTTTTATGCGTAGGCCTTGGCGGCGCGATCGGAGCGATGGGCCGCTATGGGATCTTCTTACTGGGAACCCAATGGTTGGGCGTTGCGGCACCCCTCGCGACCTTCTTGGCCAATATTGTCGGCTGTTTCGTGATTGGTATTCTGCTGGGGTACGGACTGCATAAGCAGGTGGATGCGACCTATTTGCTGCTGGCTGTCGGTTTGCTCGGCGCCTTTACGACGTTTTCGACATTCTCTGCCGAGACGTTACTTTTGGCGTTAGAGGGGCAGCTTTGGATGTCGTTTCTGAACATTATTTGCAATGTCGCAGGCTGCTTATTCAGTTGCTATTTCGGGCTATATTTGGCTGCCTATTGGTCGGGTTCGGATTCTTTAATTGGCTGATATACTCGGGGAACTCATTTAGCCCGGACAACATCATGAACCCACTTTATTTTGCCATCATAGCCGCGCCCTTAGGCGTCTACCTGTTAATTATTGGCCTGCTCAATTTAAGACGCCGGCCCTTTGTAACGACCGGTTCGCGAGATGCCGCCGCCATTGGGATTGCGATATGTGGTTTAATGATTGCCGGGCCTATGGAGCTTTTTTTTCCCGAGAGTGCGGCCGGTCGTTTTGGCCCTTATGTTTGGCTGTTGTTGATCGCATTTTACGGACTTTGTGTTTCGCTTATCGTCTTGTTAATGCGGCCAAGAATCGTGGTTTATAACCTAAGCCCACAGCGTTTAAGACCGATCTTGGGAGATGTTGCAATTCGACTTGATCCGAAAGCTCGTTGGTCTGGTGAGAGCCTGTTATTGCCTTCATTGGATGTGCAACTAAACCTCGAGGGAAATTCCTGGTTGAGCAACTCCCAGTTGGTTTCTGTCGGTGATAAGCAAAGGTTTGAAGGTTGGCGAATGCTGGAGAAAGAGCTTCGTGAACAACTCGCGGCTATGAAGTCGGAGACCGTGGTGTTCGGTGTCGCTCTGGTCACCGCCGCCTTGGCTTTAGCGGTCATTTCTACGGTCTGGATCGTAGTGCAACCGGACGTCGCTCGGCAAGCGCTGGCCAACCTACTGCGGCTTTAGAAATTGCTTATCCCAGCAGCGTGAGTGGCGGCCACATCTTTGTGGCCACCCCCAAGTATTCGGCTTTCCGCCCTGGACCGAAGCTTCTTTGGTTCTAGCTTCGATCGCGGTCTTTGTTGTTACCGCCGTTGCCACCGCCCCGACGTGGACGACCGCCACGTTTCTTGCGAGGTGGTTTCTTTCGCGACGAAATATTGGTCTCAACGACGACGTCGATGGTGTCGGACCAAGTGGGTAGTTTTCGAGCTTTGCTACGAGATTTCGAATCATGATCGTCATCGCCATCGATTGCTTCATCATCCAAATCGTAATCTACTATTTCAGAAGATTTCACGCTTTCGTCGGCTTTATCGGTTCTTGACTTCCTGCTCCTGCGTTTGCGTGGTGCCTCATCATCGCCGGCGTCGTCACTCAATTCGCTGCTACGTCGCTTGCGTGGTCGTTCGTCCTCATTGGAAGCATCACCACGTCCGCTGCGTCGTTTGCGTGGTTGCTCGTCCTCATTGGAGGCGTCGCTGCGTCCACTGCGTCGCTTGCGTGGTCGTTCGTCTTCATTGGAGGCGTCACTGCGTGCACTGCGTCGCTTGCGAGGTTGTTCGTCCTCGTTGGAGGCGTCACTGCGTGCACTGCGTCGCTTGCGAGGTTGCTCGTCTTCATTGGAGGCGTCACTGCGTGCACTGCGTCGCGTGCGTGGTCGTTCGTCCTCGTTGGAGGCGTCGCTGCGTGCACTGCGTCGCTTGCGTGGTCGTTCGTCCTCGTTGGAGGCGTCACTGCGTCCACCGCGTCGTTTACGTGGTCGTTCGTCCTCGTTGCCGTCATCATCCCGTTCGCTACGTCGTTTTCGCGGACGAGAATCCGCAGCGGCTTCGTCGCTTTCTTCGCTGCGTCTTTTTCGTTGTCTTCTTGGTCGGCTCTCTTCTTCCGTCGAATCGTGGGGGCGTGCTTTGCGGCCTCGACCGCCTCGTTCACTTCTCGGCTCGTCCTCTTCGGAATCTTGTCGATTTCGTGAGGCCGGTGCTTCCCGACGACTTGGTCTTCGTCTACCGGCAGGTCGGCGTCCGCCGGGATCTAGATCTTCAACTTCGAACTCGACGTATTCTTCATCTTCATCGTCGTCGTCATCAGTCGCTTGTGCTTCGTGGTCGGCATCGTCAAATTCATCGTCGTCTTGAAAGACGTCATCTTGCCGGCCGAAATTTTCAAGTTTGGAGTCTGGCTCAGCAGATTCTTCAAAGCCCTGTTCAGAGTTCGCAAACATCTCCCCCAAAATATTCATTTGGGTTTGTTCCTCAGGTGACTGCTCCACATCATCGAAGTCGATAATGCCGGCACCGAAACCACTGGGTTCAGCCGAGGCGGTTGGTGCGGGTGGCTTCGCATCGGATGGCTTGGAAGCAGCGGTTTTCGCGACTTTGGCAGCTGGTTGTCGCTTCGCAGGTACGCTCTTTTGCGTCTGCTCTTCCGGTTCTGGCTGGTCCGATTCTTCTTCTAAACCCAAGGTAGACGCAAGTGAATCCCAGTGGCTGTTCGCGGGCTGGGTTTCGGCTTCTGGTTTTTGTCGGGCCGCGGCGGCTTTGGCGGGCGGTTTTTTGCTCATTTTTTTCTTGGCTTTTCCGGGCTTGTCTTTTTTCGTGGCGGGTTGCGTGGCTGGAGCACTCCAGCCAATTTCCAGGTCCATTTCGTTGGCCGCTTCCAATTCCGAGTCCGTTTGAGAGGCTTCTGCTGAAGCTGGCGTCGAGTCGGTTGAAGAGGGCTTAGATTCGATATCCGCAATCGTTGTGGCCGTTTCCGTGGCCTCTATTTTGGCGACTTCTGGCAGGGTGTCAGGTAATTCGGATTCGTCCAATTCGATCCCTGAAAATGTGGCTGTGCCGCCGAAATAGTCGTCGATTTCGGTGGTTGTGTCCGCACCCAGTTGTTCGGCTAATTCTTGCCAATGAATGTACTCTTTGTCCTGGTTTTCGGTCATGAGAGACTTTGGTTCGCAGATGGGATTTCGTGTCGAATTTAGCGTGCCAGTATATCCGTTTGAAACTAAATGCGTAACGGGAGAAATGGCCTCACTGGTGATACCAAGGGTAATTTCTCAAGCAATTTAGAGGGTTCCCAATCCGGATACCATAATCCGGCTGTGGGGAAGCGGTCTCCAGCAGCCGTTTTCGATCAAATTAAGTCCGTGTTTCCTAGTTTTGCTGAGGATTTGCACAAAAAACCGTCGACGCATCCTGCGATACGCCGACGGTTCTCTCTCAACGAATCCCGATTAACCCGGGTGTTTTCGTGTCCTTAACGTTTGAACGATCCGTCGCTTGGCGAGTTCTCGTTATCGGCCGTTTCCGGAGTTCCCGCAGTAGCCTCACCAAAGAAGCGAGTGGTTCCCTCTGCCACCTCGTGGGAGTCAGCTTCGTCGCACAATAGCTGTGCTCGGAATCGGTGTGAGCCAGGTTGGTTGGCCGAGGCGATTACCTTCAAGACGATGTCTTGGCCTGGATCGATTTGCGAAATAGGTGCAAAGGTGACTTGTCCAGGAGCGAGCTCATGGGGAATGCCATCAGCATTTTTGGGTTCGACACCCTCGCTGAAATGCATGACCACGTTCACGACTCGAGCTGATTTCGTACCACGATTAGTAATCCGAATTTCGTATTCAATATTCTCGCCTGTGGGCAGAGGACCCTTGGGGTCGGCGACTGCCAGCACCAAGTCAGCCACTGCGTCGACTTTGGTGATGACCGAATCCGTAGCGGCTAAATCGCCGAGGCCTCGGGTGGCAGCGTCGACAGTGATGTCGCCGGCCGTTTTCATATTGCAGGTCATTTGATAGGTGCGTTGGTTGCCCGGTGAGAGCATGCCAACGTTCCAGCGAATTCCACCATCAATTTTCTCTGCATTATCAATTCCCGACAGGAATTCCACACCTGGTGGTAATGCCACTGCTGCGACTACTTCGCGAGCCATGGCGTCTCCCTGATTGGAAACGGTAACTTGGTAGGTAGCAGTGCTGCCCGCGTATTTCATCGGCGGACCCGCAAGTTTTACATTCAAGACAGCTCGGCGAACAATGATTTCACGTGTGTCTGATTTTTTCAGCTCGCCGTCAGCGACCACCGTGGTTGTTAAATCCAGTGTGCCTGCGGAACGAGCAATCAACTCAACTTGAAATTTCTTTTGTTGCTGAGGCAAGATGTTGTCGAGTTTTGCTCGTTCACCACCCAATACCTCTGGTAACATCACGGTGACATTTTCGGCCGTGCCAGTACCCGGGTTGGATACGGTGACATCGTAGAGTGCTTTCTCACCAAACTGTACTTCGGTTGGACCGGCAATTTGAATTGAAAGTTGAGGTTGAGTTACCTCGACCGTGGTCTTGCCTCGGATTGGCTTGAACGTCCACTCAACATCAATATCGAAGGGGCGAGCCTCTCGGGGGATCACTTCAATGGTGACCTTTTCAGTTGTGTTAGCTTCCACGATGGGCAGTTGCCAAACCAAAATAGGTTCTTCCGTATCGCCTGTCATTTCTTTCGAACCGGTGGATGGCATCACAGATGTCACCTCAACCCATTCCGGAAAATCAACACCAACGATGACAGTGTTAGCACTGCGAGATTCTAGGTTTTCAACTGTCACTTCAAAACGGGCAGGTTTGCCAATGGTAATACTGGCAGGACCATTGGAAGTGACTCTTAACTTGGGGCCTTCAGAAACCGTTAGCCCTGTGCGTGTCGATGCCTGTGGAATCGCCGACGTTACTGGAGAGGGTTCGATAGTCGCCACATCATTTGTGTTGTAGACTTCCATTCGATTAGCTGCTTGAGCTTCCAGTTCGCGGTCTCGTAAGCTGTTCAAGGCTTCGGTAGCTGAAACCTGTTGTATCTTGATGCCAGCGGGTTGTTGGATTTCCTGAACTGGAACCGTTTGTGCTTGGTTCGGCTTGCCAGTCATCAGAGCCTGTTGATTGCCGGGCGTCCGGAGATCAGCTGTGGTGGTTTGAGCTTGGAATTCTGCCGGTGTAAATTGAGGCGCCGGAGCTGCTTTCATTTCTGCCGGTTGTTGCGGCGTTACCGTGCCGATGGCACCGGCATTTTTAACCGCTGGAACAGGAACGGCTGCGACATTGGTTTTGCCACTCAGTATTTCAGGGACTTTAACTTCTTCCTGATAACTGACAGGCTGAACCGCAGGGTTCTGGTCTGGAGCTTTGGGAACATAGGTCGGCTGAGATTGCTGTGGAGCAAATCCACCACCCGACTGTGCCCAGGTAGTTTGAAACGAAAATGCCGCAATAATCGCGGCCACGACGAACGTTGAGAGAGAGTTTTTTTTGCGCATTTTTCTTCTGCCGGAAGTTTCGAAATTGGACTTCTTTAGGCACATCGGCAAATCTGGTTGTCGAGATTAAACCGATTCCAGTAAATTTGCCGGTTCTGTGTTCTGCGCAGTTTGGGTGGGGTGGGTGCTTGCTTTGGCCGTAAACGTGGATGTTTTGATGGCGAGGATCGCTAGCAATCGGCATGGTTCATCGAGTGCCCAGTCAATTGCCTAAGAGACAATCACGGATTGCGTGCCCAGCAATTTGTCATGGATGCTTTTGCCAAGTCCGAGCGTAATCGTGTAGAGAAAATCGATGGCGAATAGCAACGCACCAATAATCATGAGCACCAATCCAACACGAGGTGCCATTGCCAGGCTCAGGGCACCTGCAAATGTCGTCCAGACTATTTGCATCCTCGCCATTTCTCGCAACAGCATGTTTTTTCGGCTTGGTTTGAGGCTGTAACGGTTCACCACCTTCAAATGGAACAAGTAACGCCCAAGCGATTGCCGCCACCAATAGACTGCCATGAGGTAGACGATTAATGCAGCCAGTAAATTGAAACCGTTCATGCCAGGTGGGGGCCCCACGGTAATAACAGAAACGACCGCCAAGGGCAGGATGGAAAGAATGATGACGGTTAAGACATCAATGACCCACGCGATAGCCCTTGGTACGATACCCGCAATGCTTCTTTTAACCGGCAGAATCGAATTAAGTTCTTTTCCCAATTGCTGGTAAGACGAATAACGATCGTCGGGCGATTTTGCGAGTAGTCGTTGCAGTATGACTTTCCAATCTTCAGGCAAGTAATTGGGCCAAGGTTCTGGAAAGTCCACGGTGGTTGTATCGTGGATTTTCGACCATTGTTGTAAGGAGGATCCGGACAGCGTCAGGGGCAAACGTCCAAAGGTCAACTCAAAAAGTGTGACGCCTAAGGCGTACATGTCAGACTGAATGGAAGGCTTGCCCTGTTCCAGCAATTCGGGCGCCAGGTAATTGGGGGTACCTCCCAGTAATTCGTCCTGATCATCCTCACCGATCCTCGCCATGCCAAAGTCAGACAACTTGACGTTACCATCCTGTAAAATCAGCAGGTTTTGCGGTTTGATATCGGAATGAACAATTCCCGTTTGCGACGCTACATTCAGGGCATCGGCAATTTTAATGGCCATGGAACAGAGGGAATGGTAAGGGATGTTTCCCTGTTTTATCAGTTCGCTGGCGTCAAAACCGTCGATGAGTTCCATCGCTAAAAATGTGGTGTCGGATTCCTGTCCCACATAAAATATGGTCACAATGTTTGGATGATTCACACGGGCTTGCGCCACCGCTTCGTGCATCAGGCGGGCCTGCGCCTGAGTATCTATCCCGGAATCGCTTTCACAATGAATCACTTTTACGGCAACGTAACGTTGCAGTGATTTGTCCAATGCCCGGTAAACTTGGCCCATGCCGCCTCGGCCAATAGGCTCGATTATTTCGAAATGCCCCAACGTCCCTCCGATCAACGCGTCCTCCCCTTCCAGAGGTGCTAATCGTGGTTTGAGATTACCAGACCTTAAATCCGAGAACGTCATGGTCATTGGGATTTGCATGACCGAGGCAGGAAATTCCCGCTGACATGAGGTGCAGCTACCACCCTTTTGCGGACAAATCTTTACATCCGTACCACAAGGGCAACGGTAAAAACCTTCCCTTTGGCTGGCGGAATCTCCGAAGGCTTGGGTTTGATCTAGGTTCATAAATTTGGCTGAACCGCGTTGAGAGAAGCTGAGATGAATATTTACGAAACGACAGTCTGAGGTTTTGTCCTGCATCGAGTTTAGCTCAGACCCCGTTTTTTAGCCAACGAGGGATGTTATGATCCTGCGATAAAATAGATGTTGTTGGCAGATGGCACTGGCAAGAACGAAGATACGGGCTCGGAAAATCGGAGTCTGTTTTCGGAGATGCCAAAAATTTAAGACTTAGAAGACCCAGTCAGGACCAAAAAATGGATTCAGCACGCGTAGACTGCTTTTTTGTAAACAAACAGGATGGGGAGTTGGTGCGTGGCATGCAGCAACAACCGTTTGACGCTTTACCCGAGGGCGAAGTGTTGCTGGAGGTTCATTATTCGGCAGTGAACTACAAAGACGCCCTGGCGGCGGAGGGGCATCCTGGCGTGGCATTGGGTCTGCCATTGGTGCCCGGGATTGATGCGGTGGGTCGGGTCATTGAATCGCGCAGCGAACGTTGTGCGGTGGGCGACCAGGTGATGGTTTCGGGAGCCGATTTTGGAACCCGTTCTTGGGGTGGTTGGGCAACCTTGGCGCGAGCGCCGGGATCCTATTGTTTTGTGGTACCGCAGGGATTAACGGATCGGGAATCCGTGATTTTAGGAACAGCAGGGTTCACCGCCGCTCAATCGGTAGAGCGTCTGCAGCATCACGGTGTCGGACCAGACAAAGGACCCGTTTTGGTAACCGGAGCTACCGGAGGGGTAGGGACCTTTGCCGTTAAATTACTGGGTCAGCTGGGATATCAGGTCGTGGCAGTCACCGGAAAATTAGACCAGGTTGATTGGCTTAAGAGCTTAGGGGCGACGCGAGTGCTCTCACGGGAAGAGGTGAGTGATAGCAGTGATCGCCCTCTTTTATCCGGAAAATGGGCCGGAGCTGTGGACACTGTGGGTGGTGGCATTCTGGAAACCACGCTGCGTTCGACTCAACCGGGTGGTTGTGTCACGGCTTGTGGGCTAGTGGCAGGGCATCAACTCAACACCACCGTGTATCCATTCATTTTGCGTGGTGTCTCACTGCAAGGCATCGACTCGGCCAATCCCACTGTTGAGTTTCGTGAGCGATTGTGGCACCGCTTGGCAACCGATTTGAAGATGTCGGGTCTGGAAGATTTGGCGACCAATGTCGCGCTGGCCGAGGTCGAGTCATCTGTTACGGCTATTCTTGCCGGCAAGGTAAGAGGCAGGCACGTGGTGGAAGTCAAATCTTGAAGCCCGTCAGGCCAGTGGGAAACTGCGTTTCAGGGGTCGGGCAATCAGGGGTCGGGCAATCCTCGGCAGAGTGAACCTGCCGTTACTTTTCCTCGACCGTGGCAATCGTCTTGAAGATCATGGCCTCCCCGCCCAAATCGGTGGTTATCTGAGCTTGGTATTCTTGCTGGCCGAGCTCCTCACCGGCGGTGTATTTCACCGTCATGAGATGCAGTTTTTTAGGTTCGTTGGGGGTTTCTATTTCCAAGCATTTATCAGAGCATTCGATCGAGGTAATCCGAAAAGGCGTGTCTGCCTTTAAGAGGATTTTCTTCTCGATTACGGTGCCTGGGTTGATCGGGCCGAGTGTCAAAATTTCTGGACTCAATTCAACGGATGGCACGACCCGACCCTTAAAAACCAGAGGGTACCGCATGTTTTGCCCCTCGCTGGTCTCGATGATCAATTCACCCTGCACATAGCCGGCGGGGACGTTGTCTTGGAGTTGCACGGTCATGTCGTATTGAACTGCACCGTTGCCACGCAGGTTTTCATCCAGGCTCACCTTGATCTGGTTCATGTCAAAAGTGGTCTTAACGTCACGGATTTCCCAGCGATCGCTACCGCGATGATTGACGGTAATTCGCTTGGCTGACTTGGTGCCTTGCTTAACGTCACCAAATTGAATCGAGCCAGGTTCAAAAGCCACGTTGCCACGAATATTACCGCGTACAATTAATTGGACTTCTGCGTAGTAGGGGCGGTCAATTCGCACCGTTAAAGTGGCCTGTTTTTGACCCCGAAACGCTGACGTATTGAAGCGAGCGATGATGGCGCTCGTCTCGTGTGTCTTCAAGGTCTGTTTTTCAATCGAGGCGATCGTGCAATTGCAACTCGTCGAAACAGAGGCGACGTGGATATCTTCTTCAAAAAGGTTTTTGAATTCGAACCGATGAACCGCGTCGGCGTCTGCAGCCAAAATACCGAAATCGTGAGTGGTCTCTCCGGTAAACATTTTCCGGGCCCATTGTTGCCCTGAGGCAGTCCCGTGCATGCCCAGCACCGTTACTGCCAGCGCTGCGAATTTGATAATTCGTAACAAATTCATACTGATTATCCACCACTGGTTCTGTTTCAAGATTTCGCACGACTCCTCGAATTGTAGTTCAGTCGACTATTGTTGGGCAATGGTCGAACAGGTTTCAATATATAGCTTTTACACAGATAACACTGATTAGGGCAAACGAACGGGTCACGTTCGATAACCGGAAGGTGAGCGACGACGCAGGCGGTGGGCGTGGCACATCCGTGTTGAGGTGACAGTTGCGCGCGATCGTGTCAGAAAAACGAACGATTTCAGCACCGGTTCATCAACGCTTGCTTATTAACGAGTGAAAGTAGGGCCTCCCCGTATCTAAGTGGGGGCGCCAATGACGCCCATGATGATGGCCGGCGAAGTTGCGAAAAACCACAGTTTATTGGGACTTCACTTCGTACACTTAAGAAAGCTGGAGTAGCCAGTTCGGTACGTGGAAAGTCTGTGGCGACCCTAGATTCAACTCAGCGAGGTGGCAGTTTGAAAAAGGCGGGGCACCAGGCGGACCGTCGGAGTATTAAGGCATTCCAGCAGATCATCAATGTGGGCCCAGCCATGGAGAGGGACTTCCTTTTGCTAGGCCTGGCTTGTCCTCAACAATTACATGATCGCGATCCATGGCAGCTCTACTGCGATTTGTGCCGTCGGACGGGCACGAGACAGGACCCATGCGTGTTGGATGTTTTACTGGCAACGGTGGATTATATGAGCGGGAATCCTCCGCAACCTTGGTGGGATTACACGGCCGAGCGAAAAAGAGTTTACTCAGGCAAGTTGGCGGCGTTTTCAAAAACGTTGGCTGATTTTTAAGCCAACGAACCGCCTCTGCAATTTGGCCACATCGTGAAAATTTCAGGTGCATCGCGAAAAGATTGAGTGAGAAACGAAACAAGCCCGTGGCTTCATGCCACGGGCTTGTTGTCTATCGGATTGTCCGTGAGTCAGACTTATTCGCCGCCCTCAGATTCTTCGCGATCGGCTGCCATGTCGGGTGAGATCAGTGGGCCAGCTGAGCCCAGTCCACCCTTGAGGTCTGCCGTATCCATTTTTTGAGCTGCAGCTGCTGCCTCTTTTGCGTTTTCGGCAGCTTCTTTTTCCTCATTCCATTCGACGCGGCGACGGGAAAGGCCAATTTTTCGCTCTTCGGTGTCGACGCGAAGGATTTTGACTTCCAGTTTGTCTCCTACGTTGACAACATCTTCAGGATTCTCCACCTTCTGATCCGATAATTCGGAGATGTGGAGCAGACCTTCGAGTCCATCCTCGAGGCCCACGAAGACACCAAAATTGGTAATCTTGGTGACGTTTCCATGGATGATTTGACCCGGTTGGTATTTGGACGGGATGTCCGTTGCCCAAGGATCGTTTGCCAGTTGTTTCAGACCCAGTGCAATTCGGCGGCGATCGATGTCGACTGCCAGAATTTTGCATTCGATCTCCTGACCCTTCTCCAGCATTTCGCTGGGGTGGCTGATCTTCCGCGTCCAGGACATATCGGAAACGTGTAACAGGCCGTCGATTCCCTCTTCCAGTTCGATGAAGGCACCGTAATTGGTGAGGTTTCGAACCTTGCCTTTGACAAGTTTGTCGGAAGGGTACCGGTCTTGAACGTCGTCCCATGGGTTGGCTTGGGTCTGCTTGATACCCAATGACATCTGTTCGCCTTGGCGGTCGATTCCCAATACGCATACGTCAATTTCGTCACCAATCTGTACCAATTCGGATGGGTGATTGATGCGTTTGACCCAGGACATTTCCGAGATGTGGACCAAGCCTTCGATGCCTGGTTCCAATTTCACAAATGCACCATAGCTCATGACATTGACGACTTCGCCCTTGTGGATGGTGTTGACGGGGTATTTGGTTTCCACGTCATCCCATGGATTCGATAGCATTTGTTTCATGCCGAGCGCGATCTTGATCTTCTCGCGATCGATGTTCAGAACCTTCACATCGATTTGTTGATCGATTGAAACCATGTCGGAAGGATGTTGGATTCGCGAGTGCGACATATCGGTGATGTGCAACAAACCGTCGATTCCGCCCAAGTCGACAAACGCACCAAAGTCGGCGATGTTTTTGACGACTCCGGAACGGACTTGACCGATCTCCAATTCTTCCAGCAATTTTTGCTGAGCGTACTGACGTTCCTTCTCGATCAACGAACGACGGCTGACCACGATGTTGCGGCGCTGCTCGTCAATTTTGAGAACTTCGCATTGCACGACTCGACCGATGAAATCAGCGATGTCGCCGGGACGACGGATGTCAACTTGCGAGGCAGGCAGGAAGACTGGGACTCCGATGTCGACCAGTAGTCCGCCTTTGATTTTTCGCGTGCAAGTACCGGTTACGATGTCTCCTTCGGTCACGTTGGAGATCACGTGTTGCCAGTGCAGAATGATATCTGCTTTTTCTTTGCTGATGGCAATCTGACCATGCGGGTCATCGGCCATGCCCTGGTCGTCTTCCAGGTCTTGAATCAGTACCTGAACGGTTTGCCCTACCTCAGGTGGATCTTGGGTCTCTTTCCATTCGCTGCGAGACAGCGTGCCTTCACTCTTGTACCCGACATCTACTAGAACAATGTCGTCTTGGACGCTGATAATTTTACCTTCGATGATCTTGTTGATCTCGTAGGCCTGCGTATCCAATTCATCCGGCAGCCAGTTTTCGTAGTCAATTTCGTCATCTGGAAACATGTCCAGCACAAGTTGCGAAATATCGTCGTCTTCCAGCGTGCGAATTAGGTTGCGATCTACCATGGGGTTCCTGGGGGGTTAGGTTTGGCCACAGAAATGGCCAGGCCTTGGGGTTGCACTGTATTTCGTCGGCAATCCGACCGTTCAGTGACAATGGTTTGGTTGTTAATTTCGCGAGATGCTCAATAAAAAAGACGAGCTATCGCGAAGACGTGCCTTGAGAATAGCAAATAGGTTGGTGCGGGGCAACGCGTTTTACCGCAAATCGACTCGATTTAGCCAGCCTCGAGCAAACCGCTCCTGGGTCGAATCACGCCGCATTATTTCGAGATATTTGGCTGCTTGCATCAGGTTGAGCAGCTTGAGTAGGTAGTCTGGGTGCCCCGATTCCAATTTTAGAAATGCTTGCAGGGATTTAAGGGTGATTGGGCCCATTTTCTTATCAACCTTGATGTCCGGGTAATTTCGCTGATTTCGGTTCAGCAAATTCAGACTTTCCTGAAGGTATCCGACACTACTGGCAACCCCTTGGTTAACCCCCGTATCAAAGATTTTGTTGGCCAGCGATTGATTGGGGATTTTCCCCCCTTGGATCGGATCCCAAAATTGGGATCGGTAAAATTGCTTTGTCATATCGATCAAGCCTTGGTGTTCTTCGATTTGACGCTTGAATTCGTCGGGTTGTGTCGCTTTCAGCTGATCGATGATCCGCCATCCCGGCCAGTTGGGGTGAAAGTTTCTGGCAATGCCTCGATAGGTTTCGCCGCCGCGGTCCACCGGATCGTTCACGTAGCCACCCTCGTGCATTTCCGTTTCACCGAAGGCAATTTCAAAATCAGCCATGCTTCTGTCCTGGGGGGGGCGGGGGAATTTTTTTGCTTGCGCGGAGCATTACAACGGTCTCACGATAATGAGTCGAGTTTGATAATAGTAGTCCAGCGTTTGCTAAAGCCTTGTCACAGTAAAAATTTAATTGAAACGCCGGCGTCTTGCGTGCGCGCAAAAAACAAGCCCGAGCGGTCGAAACCACTCGGGCTTTAATTTATCGTTCGGATCGAAGGTGATCCAATCGAAGGGTGGCCCTACGGCAACCCGCCGGTTACCGTTAACCGCGGCCACCTCGATGGCTGGTACAGACATATTTCACAGAACACCTCCTTTCTACTAACCTTCCCACGAGAACGCCAAAGCCATAGATGGCGAACCCGCGGGCTCTAGTCACTCGCACTGCGTTAGTGCGAACATGTATTTAATGTTTGCTAAAACCGCGGTGCGTTCAAGTCAGGTTCTTTTTGTTTTTGAATATAAATTCGTTCAACCACGTTTTTTGTACGAGCAAACCGGTTTTTTAAGCGATTTAGTAGCGTCGTTTTTCTGTGCGTCCTACGAGACTATTTGAGTACCTTTACCTTTTATTTGCCGGTACACGTCTCGTCTGTTAAGAAGCATTTTTGAAACGCGCGATTATTTCCGCTCGCTGCAGTAATGATGCCGTATCGTTGCTTGTAAAAACGTGCATCAGGAAAACGTCACGAATCATGGCCTGCTTGCAAAACGGTCAGGCCTTCAACAGTCAATGCGATTCATTGATGAGTAAGCGAGCCAAAACTTCTTTTACCAACTTGGCGGCTGTCATGGCGGTGACGGCCTGCAGGTCTTTTGTGGGATTGAGTTCGACGATGTCAGCTCCCACTAAATGGGGCCCCAGCTTTTGGATAATGGAAATCAATTCGCGGGTGGTCATTCCGCCGGGTTCATGATGGCTGACGCCTGGAGCGAATGCCGGATCCAAAACATCTAAATCCAAAGAGAGGTAAACTGGTCCGTCAAACGACGTTGGCACACCACTGTCCAGTTGACTCATGGGGATGATTTCCACACCAAATCGCTGGGCTTGGTTTTGTTGGTGACGGTTCATGGTGCGGATACCTACCTGCACTAAACGCGTGATCAAGCCTTCTTCGAGTGCTCTCGCAAACGGGCAGGCGTGCGAGTAGCGATTGCCATCAAGTTCGTCGTACAGATCGGGGTGAGCATCGAGATGCAGGACATTTAATTTTGGATAAAACTCAGCGTAAGCCCTGAGGATTGGCCA
>JAAEPL010000595.1 GCA_024232675.1 Planctomycetaceae bacterium | reverse complement strand
GGAGCGCTGTTTCGGCAATCCGGCGGCGGTGACCTGTACCATGAAAGTGACCACCGAGATTTTGAATTGCATTTTCAGTGGATGATCTCTGAAGGCGGTAATAGCGGCGTAAAGTATCGCGTCCAGAAATATGGAAATGCCTGGCTCGGTTGCGAATATCAGGTCCTGGACGATCAAAATGCCAAGGAACGCAACAAGGCCGCTTGGCTTTATGATGTCTACGAAACCGCGGCCGAAAAACCAACGGTCTATCCCAATGTCTGGTACTCCAGCAAAATTGTCGTTTGTGGCAACCGTATCGAGCACTGGCTTAATGGCGTGCGTGTGGTTCAGGCAGATGTCGGCGGGGATGAGTGGTTGGAACGCGTGGCTAAAAGTAAATTTCGCAACCGTGAAGGTTTCGGCGCGAACCGCGAGGGTCGCATTTTTTTGCAGGATCATGGTAATCCTGTTTGGTATCGCAATATTGTTTTGGTGCCGCTGAATTGCGATCAGGTGGTTTCTACGAATTCTTGTCAG
>JAAEPL010000594.1 GCA_024232675.1 Planctomycetaceae bacterium | reverse complement strand
GTGTTGACCACGACGCCATGTTCGAGGTCAACCACGCTAACCGAATCAGAGACATGGTTGACCACCCATGCTTCCGATTCGTTTTTCACAGCCACCGCAACCGGTTCGACACCGACAGGGATATTGCGTTGCCATTGAGGTTTTCGGGCGTCCTCCAACGAATAGACGCATAGCTGGCGATTCGGTGTGTTGACGGCCACCAAAGTGTTCCCGCTCGCTGACAGTGCCATCCCGTGGGACAGCGGACTCTCAAAATTGAAAAACGGATTTTCTTGGCAAACGCCTGTGCCTTGAAAGGTCAAGGTTAACAAAGAAAATACGACAAGGTATCGGGCCAACAGCATAGATGATCTCATCAAGGAAAAGGAGAACGCGGAACTCAATGCATGAACGACAGAGCCATCGACGTTGCATGGTTCTTGACTCTGTTCGTTCGTATTGAATGGTCTATTTGAAATCCCAGTTTAAGTAGGGCATGCCCTTGGGCGCCGAGGTCCAAACGGATTGGCCACCTGCGGTGTAAGAAACCACAGCTTCCACACGTGGAGCGCGGTACAGGCCACTCGGTTTTTCAGCCATTCGCCACCCGCCATTTTCAGGCATCGAATCGAGGAAGTACTCGAATCCGTATGGCAAATCACCTTCCCACTTGCTTCCGTCTTCCGTTTTCCCGCCGCTGAAAACAAATTCAATGTAGATTGCATCTTTACCGTTGTACTCAAACGGTTGATCGAAACGAAAATTAAGGCAGTTTTGAGGGCCTCCCCATTCCGCAGGTTTTAGCGTTGGAAAACCTTTCAGCGTGGGGAAGCTCCATGCTTTATCAAACACCAGTGTGGTGTCATCCTGCAATTGAAATTCTTTGGAAGCGTTATAATCAATCGAGCCCCAATCACCGTGGGCCACGCGAATTTCTATTTTGTCCCACGTTCTGCCAATCGAATTGTGTTCGCGATTGTCTAACCGAAAGGATAAACCGTGAATGGTTCGAGGTTCACCACGGTGACTGTTGTCCATAAACCGATGAGTCGCATCCGCTGCCCAGCCAAAGAAACCACAAGCCACCGGCCCTTCCTCATCATTGCCAGTTGAGGTCATCGGTAGCGTGCTACTTAGTTTTCGTCTCGCCTTTTCGTCTAAGTTGGGGAGTTTATAGTCTTCACCTCGAATGCCCTTCTTCCGTGGTCGCGGCGTGGAATCGAGATCTTCTAACACGGAGTCGTATAGCTTCATACCCTCTTCTTCCGTCAATTTGCCCTCTTGGACGAGCGTTTTGAGTTTCGCTGAAAAACTTGATAGATCGCGTTTCTGCTGTTTCGATTGCGCCGGCTTATTTTTGAGTTTGGCTTCGGCTTCGCGATACAATTCGACAGCTTGATCTTGATTGATTTTGCCACTTTTGACAGCTGCTCCCAATTGCGATTTATATTCGGCGAGGTCTTTCCCCACAGTCGCTTTTTTGGCGGAGGCAACACCCTGTTTGTTTTTCTTTTTAGCTTTCCGTTGACCTGTTACGACGAGTTGCTGTTTAGCGGCAGTCGCATATTTAGCCGGGTCAGCATTGAATTTTGCCAAGCAATTTTTGCAACAGAAAAAGATGGTTCCTCCGTTGTACTCAGTCGACAGCTCTTTATCCGCTGCCCGCGAAGTCATGACGGGGCATTGTGCGTCGTTCAGTTGAATCTCTTTGGATGATTCTTGGGCATAAGTAGGGCTTGTCGTGCAGAGGCACGTTGCCAACGCTAGTAATAAAACGGATTTCATGAAGGGTCTCCTTTGAAATTAAAGAACAGGTTTTTCGTCTACAGTTTCAGTTGCACTGTCAATTAATTCGACGTCGAGGATTTGCAGCTTGAACTTGCTATCTGACACGCACCACCACTCGGAAAGTTCTTTTCCGATCGGGCTGTTTTTGAATTTTGGATTTTCGGGAGAGAAGAGATCGATGGGGATTTCTACTTCAAAAAAGTCTCCATTCGCCAAGCTTTTTCTGGGGGTCGTTGCTTGCGACGAAATGATCTTACTTACCTTGATCTCGGTGCTGAACTTTCCAGCAAACCCACCGTCCGGTTGATTGACATTAAATCCGAAGGTAAGGCTGTCCTGTGGATGGGCGTATCCTGAAATTCGGAAAATCGCCGTGGGGCTTATGGTCACCGGGGCCGCGGAGGACGATGCGACGGACAGAACGATGGTGTTACCAAAATGATTCGGTGACGCCCATACTCCCGTCGTGTCATTCAGGGTGACTTCTTTTTTATACGCGTCAATGGCTTCTTGCTTACTCATGTCGCCATTTTTAATGGCTTCTTTTAGTTCGTTCGCTAACGTGGTGGATTGGGAAATTACTTTGCCTTGGAGCACATCGCTTTGCCAGTCCACTTTCCACACCGAAACGGGCTGCTCTCGCTTCATCGTCGTCAATTGATCTCGTGCCTGTAACGATGTGGCGATGGAATAACTTGCAGGAACTTCTATCTGTTTTCCATCGTTTCGTCGTTTTACGAGCACCGAACCTCTGTTTACCACTAGGCGGGTCGAGTCAGTTTGAGCCTCTACGTTAAATTGAGTACCTAGTACTTCCAGTTCCGCGGCTTCCGTGTAAACCAACAACGGATGGTTGGTGGTTTGGGGCGTGACGTTGGCAGACAAATTTCCCTGCCGTAAGCGAATCACCTTTTGACCGTCCTGGGAGACTGTCAAAAGGGTGCGGCCTGAGAAAGTCGCGGTGGTTTGGTCAGGAAATCGGACCTGACACCAAGTACCGGGCGTCAGTAATTCGAGCGACCCACCTTGAAAAGTATCACCCACCGCCAAGTCACCAGACACCTTGCCATTGTCGGTTGTTAAAATCACATCGCCTTGCAGGGCGCAAATTTCAATGGGAGATAATTGGTTGGGCCAATTGAATAAGGCTAGGCAAGTCAAAACAAATCCCGCGGCGATACTGGCAAGAAGTCGCCAATCCCATCGTTGCCGAGGTAAATCGCGGTGCTTGCTTGGGGGTGATGTGGTTTCCCGAATCGGT
>JAAEPL010000593.1 GCA_024232675.1 Planctomycetaceae bacterium | reverse complement strand
TACCGCGAGTTCCGCACCATCCATCATGCCTTCGATGATCCGTTGAGCATGCGGATTAAAATAATGTCCTGATTCGAGGTGGGCACTTACCAGCAGGATGAATCGGGCGTTCGCGTGATCAGGTGAGGGCCGATCGTACCCGTGCCATAACGCGTATCCAAACCGCGCACCAGCGGAACAGATGTTAGTGTGGCTATTGTGGCCATCCACGCCCCATGCTTTGAGAACACGGTTGGTGTACCCCTCATGGCCGGGGCGGCCCACATGGTAAACGACTTCATTATGCCGTTCTTCATGCAAGGCGTTGCCGATACGGTCACCTATTTCGCTTATTACTTGATCCCAAGAGATACGTTTCCACTTGCCGCTGCCTCGTGCACCGTCTCGTTTCAGTGGGTAAAGAATCCGGTCGGTATCTTTGATCTGGTTGATCGTTGCGGGGCCCTTGGCGCAATTCCTACCGCGGCTGCCGGGGTGATATGGATTGCCTTCAAACTTCCGCACTTCCATCGTTTCTTTATCGACATAACCAACCAATCCGCAGGCCGATTCGCAGTTAAAGCAAGTGGTGGGAACGATGGCATAATTTTTCTTTTCGCGGACCGGCCAAGCGTGCGGATCGTATTCAAACCAATCGTCCCATTGCTCCATGGGTGGAAAACGCTGGAGGTCGACCGGTTGCATTTCCTGCGGGCCGTAGGCCAAGTTCTGATTATCCAGTTCCGGGATGATTTTCAGACTGGTGGCAATACGTTCAATCAAACTGCGTTTTGGTTGAGTCATTATTTTGGAACCCAAATAGTTGGCCAAAGACCAGAGTTGTTATGTGTAGATGAAATCAACTGAGGGGGATTTGTTGGGGAGCTCGGACCCAAATGTGTTCGGCGAGATAAAGGCCTATCAAGCTGAGCACTCCGCAAATGGGTGTGACAAATGACGGCAAGGTTGCCAGGGCTACAATCGGAACCAAGCAACCCACTAAAATGACCCCAAGCCAATACATTCGGGCAAAAGACCCTTGGGTGATTTGATGAACGGTTTTCTTGGCATCTGCTGTTGCGTGAGTGGACGCCAGTTCAAACCAGTCCACGATCAACTTGGTCACCAACAAACCCATCAATACTTTCGGAATAAAGGCCTGCCAACTCGTATCGTTAAGCAGAGGTAAAGTGATGGCGAAAATGGCTGCGCCGGCGATCCCTGAATGGAGCAGCATGTGAACCGACAACAGCGGGCTCTGCCAGAAGTCACGACCCTTGGCCTGAGCAAACAGGAATGCTGTGTAGACTGCCGTCAAGCCACTAAACACGGCGAGTGGCCCCCAAAACCATTTCGATATTTGAGCATCGTTGAAGAGGACCAGAAACGGCCACATTACCAAAAGTGCTGAGTAAATTGAGATGATGTAGGCGCCGCGGACTAACCACGATCGCCATTGCGGACGCAAGATCACATAAAGAAATCTTTTAGGTTGATCCAAGTCGATGGTGAGTAAGTAACCGGTAACTGCCATGAACACTAGAGCGACCGCAATGGTGAGCCACTGGACCGCTGGCGTTACGGTGGCGAAGCCCCCAAGTGCTGCGGCCGAAGCCACAAGGCCTACGCCTGCCGCGATGGCTTTTGTCCACACGTAGGCCGAAACTTGCCACCCCCACAAAACCCCCTTGCTAGGGGCATCGTAAGCCCGACGTGCCAATTCTTTTTCAACCGCTTTGGTGCTGTCGATATGTTTTTTGTCTCCGGGTCGCGGGTTAAGCACCCCATCACTTCGCTCTCCTAAATCAAGCAGGCCGTGCAATTGGTCTAGGGGGTGCTTGTCATCGTTTGGGGGCGCCCCGTTTTGGTTTTGTTGGCTGCCGTTAGTGCCCGCTTTGGCAGCGACTCTTTTTTCAAGATAGGATGCATAGTGCCCCACACCCGCTGTTTGTTGCCCCCACATGGATTGCCCAATGGGTTCGGTGGCAGCAGGTTCCAGTGAGGCGCGATCGCCATCGATATAAAACAACGCAGGCTGGGTCGCTTTTTCCGGCTTACGGACGGTGACCACTTCACGCGATTTAAGTTGCGAAATACGCGAGTTGGGATCGTCGAGATCACCCGAAATGATGGCTTGGGTCGGGCACACGTTTACGCATGCTGGCTCCAGACCAATATCGATACGGTGAGCACAGTAATTGCATTTCGCAGCCGTGTGCGTGTTGGGATCAATATATAACGCGTCGTAGGGGCAGGCCTGCATGCACGCCTTGCATCCAATGCAGCGACGATTATCAAAATCGACGATACCGTCATCACGCTGGAAAAGTGCCGTTACGGGGCATATTTCAACACAGGGTGCATCATCACAATGATTGCAACGCATGACCGAGAATAAACGTCTCGATTGTGGGAACTCGCCCTTCTCAATGTACTTTACCCATGTTCGGTTGACGCCGACGGCGACCTCATGCTCACTTTTGCAAGCGACCGTACACGCGTGGCAACCGATACAGCGGCGGTTGTCTATAATGAACCCAAAATTTGTCACAACGAGGATCCCAGAAAGTGGTTGTGGCAGTTTGTCGAGCAAACCCAAAGCACTAGAATAACGTATCTACTGTACAGGGGAACGGTGAACGCGAGAAATGTCGGTTTACGGCCCCTCAAAATCGTCCTTGCGTGGTTTGGACTTGCCTTCTCTTTTTTGACGTGGACAATCGAACGACCCAAGGAACATTTTTTCAATACGAAACATCGTAACAATATAATTAAGGAGATAAGCTGTGAGGCATTTTCAACATTTTATTCTTGGATTGGCGTTTGCTGGATTTTTGATTTCGGGTTGCGCGGACCCCAAAAAGGAAGCGAAAAAACCCGTCGGCGGTGCAGACGCTCACCAAGATCACCACGATGAGCACAGACACGGCCCCAAAGGCGGCGAAGTTTTTGATGTCGCCGGCACGGATATGGAAGTTGAGTGCGTTGCCAAATACGGTCAAAATCTCGTAATATTCAATTTCTACGGCGACGACGGAAAAACGGAACAAAAAATCAAATGCAAGATGCTGCTTGGAAGTTTCAAAAAGGGTGACGTGCAAATGGTTGAAATTCCTGCCGTCGACGCAGGTGATGATGGCATGGCAGCGCGATTTGAAATTGAAGACGAGGATTTCGCTCTCGCACGAAAAACAGCGGGAGTAAAAATCGAATTTGAAATCGACGGCAAGAAACACACCGTCGAAGTTCCCAAAGATCCACACGGTTAGTTTGTAAGAGACCGACTGATCATTTTTGTATGAAACGTCGCTCCGGGTGTAACCGGGAGCGGCGTTTTTTAATGCAAAATCTAATCCTTCACGGCTTCTTCGAACTGGTAACCGAACGTATCAAGATCTCGGCGGTAGAGTGCTTCCGCGAGCTCGCGTGTTTCTGAATCGAAGTAATCTCGATAATGCGAGTGGTTTGTCCAGTTTGTTTTGGGCAACGCGATCTCTGGAATACCGAGCGCTTTCGTCACTTGGGTAAAGTCTTTTTGCAGCCGCTCAAAACGGCCGACAAACTTAACCAAGTTGAGGCCGTGGTAAGGGTGGGTTTGTGGGATGATGTGGTTTTTCAAGCGGATAAGGGGAGTCGGTTTCGTT
>JAAEPL010000592.1 GCA_024232675.1 Planctomycetaceae bacterium | reverse complement strand
CGGTCGAGCCTGTTCGGACTCAATAATCTGTTTGACCTTATCAAAGGAGTCGGCAGGAACCGCGGCTTGAAGTTTCGCCAGTTCGGAGGCAAGTTCTACTCCGACCAAATCAGGTCGTGTGCTGAGCAATTGCCCGAACTTAATGAACGTCGGTCCTAGCTCGCTAAGCGCCAAGCGAATTCGCTCGGAAGTGGTCAAGCGTGCCAAGGCATCGCCGTCAGGTGATCGCAATTGGTTTTTAACAAATTCGATATTCAGACGACTTAACCAATCCGCCAATCCATACTTGCTCAGGACTGCGAAGATCTCCGTCCAACGTCGCATATTGCGATAAAGATGGGGAATCGATGGTAGGGTGCGTTTCACTTGCATTCTTGCCGGCCAAATAAATTGAACGTACCCATTCTAACGGTTTACGCCTGCAAGCATCACTTCAAATTCAATGTTACGGCAAATTCAGACTCTCTTTGGCTTGGGGTTACCGCCCGACCAACACGATCGCAAATTGGGTTACAATGCATCAGCTATCGATATCGCTAACGCTCAATTAATTTTTCCCAACGGGTTATTTCATGCCCCGGTTTCTCACTTCCCTGTTGTTAGTTTTAGCCATGACCCTGCAAGCTTCTGGCCAGGAATCCAAAGACAAAATAACTTACGCCTTGGCAATTCATGGTGGCGCCGGGTCTTCGCCCGGTATGTTCTCCGATAAAGCCAATCAGCAGCGATACGACGCCATGGAAGCAGCTCTATCGACGGGCCAGAAAATTCTCGCACAAGGAGGCACCAGCCTCGATGCAGTCGAGGCTGTGGTGCGAGGCTTGGAGGACGACCCCCAATTCAACGCAGGGCGTGGTGCCGTTTTTAACGCGGATAGCAAACATGAACTGGACGCCTCTATCATGGATGGAAGCAACCTCGAGTGCGGGGCCGTTGCCGGGGTGACCACGATCAAGAACCCCATCTCGTTAGCGCGGATGGTGATGACAGAAACCAACCATGTGCTCCTATCCGGCTCAGGCGCTGACCTTTTCGGAAAATCGATGAAGGTACCGCAAGTCGACAACACTTGGTTTGATACACCGGCGACGCTCAAGCGATGGAAAAAAATACAGGAAAAACGCGATAACGCCTCGCTTAAACATCAATCCCTCAAACGTCGGGACTTGGAAATTGTCGATATGGATACCGGTTCCTATATGGGTACGGTGGGTTGCGTTGCTCTGGACCAACATGGCAACCTGGCGGCGGCGACCTCAACGGGCGGCATGACGAACAAACGTTTTGGCCGAATCGGGGATTCGCCGATCATCGCAGCCGGCACCTACGCCAACAATCAAACCTGTGCCGTATCTTGCACGGGGATCGGCGAAGAATTCATCCGCCGAGCAGTCGCCTACGACGTGGCCGCCCGGTTGAAATATCAACAGGTTCCGCTGCAGAAAGCTGTCAACGAAATCTTGACGAACGAGTTACCCGCTGAGGCGGGAGGGATTATCGCGATCGATAAAGACGGGGAAATCTGCATGGAATACAGCACCAAGGGTATGGCGCGGGCTGCGGCCGATTCCAGTGGCCGGTTTGAAGTGTTGTGGCACAAAGACAAAGCGGACTCGCAGCAGAAGTAACGCGGAGCCATCAACAGCGCAAACTCATCGTTTGCCTAAGCAAATTTTCACCACCCGCCGTCACGTCAGACTAGCGTAGGCGTTGCAGCAAGCTCGTCATATCCTCGTGAACCCTCATCGTGGCTGTGACCACAATGACCCGCATCGGTTGATAATAGTGCGCTCGTCCGGATCCGCCATTGACGTTCCAAAAATCGGGGTGGATGACGGTCTGGATCAAGTTCAACAACTCTGGACCCAGATCTCCCACCCCTGCGGCTGCACGACCATGATAAAAATGACCACTGGTGCCTTGCATACCACTGGCGAAGTACATCGTTGGTCCCGTACCGCCAATCGCTCGGGCTGCCAAATGAAAATGCTGATCCATCACAGCAGCTCGAAAAGCCGCCTCGTCCGCAGCACCGGTGGTAGGTTTTGAGTTATGAGCCAAAGTTGTGCGATCGGCTTGCTTCTCCATGCGTTGAAATTTCTTGCTGGCCGCGCGAAGCTTGGCCGCAATTCTTCCGCGATTCGCCTGCAGCGTAGGTGACCTTGGGAAACGCTCATCCCCGAGCACGCGTAGGTAAAGCAAGCTCAAATCAACGATCGCATCGGTTAGGTCTTGTCGGTCGACCGCACGATCCATGCGTTTAGAAAATGCTTGAATGTCGCTGCGAGTTTCAAACAGCGTCGCTTGAGAACCCGTAAATTCTTCAGCGTGACTCTTCGGTTGCGCCGATAATTCTGCGCCGCCCAACCCGCACAGTGCAACACCGATAAAAGCAAATAAGATTTTTTGCATGGAAGATCCTTTTACACCAGTTGCCCCTGGCGATGGCTGCTTTGCAAACCTGCTGATCAAACCCAAGTCTATCGAACAAATCCGCATCCTTCAATCAACATTCACCGCACACGATGAGCGTGCGATCCACACCCCGAGAAAGGCAGAGACACCCAGAAGAGATGATTTAGCGACCGGGACCTGGGCGTCGCCGACTGGGTTGAGCACTCATCACATCCTCGGCATCACTGGCAATGGGTGCCCCTAACTCCACTTCAAGCGTCTGTTCCTTACCCTCGCGTTCAATCACCAATTCCACCTTGTCACCGGCATACAACTGATCCAAGCCAGCCCTTAACTCAACCAAATTAGAAATCTTTGAATCCCCTAATTGCAGCACGATATCTTTGGCTTGCAGGCCCGCCTTTTCGGCTGCGGCCCCCGGTAGGGTGGACACAATGCGAATTCCATTGCGGCTTTTTATCTCTTGCGTCGCCACACCCAAGAAAGCCCGCTGAACGTGTTCGCCAAGTTTCAATTTTTTCAACAACGATTCGTTACCAGCAACAGGGATACAGAATCCGATCCCAGAATCGTACCACTCCACCCCACTGGCCAATGATCTTGAATCGGCAGACATGGGGACACAAATCCCAATAACTTGGCCAGTAATATCGAGCAGCGGGCCGCCGTAATTTGCAGGACTGACATTGGCGTCGGTTTGGATGGCTCGACCTCCCATACGATTTTTTGCGCTGACGATCCCTGTCGATAAAGCCGGATTTTTATCCCCATAACCCACGCCCACCGAAATGGCCCACTGACCAACGCGAATATCTTCTGGGGAAATAAATTCGGGAACAGGCATCCCCTCGACTCCCTCTATTTTCAACAGACAAATTCTTCGCGTATCATCTCGCCCTTTCAACTGCGCGATCCGCCTCTTACCATCACTGGTAATTACCGTGATGGTGGTGGGTTGCTGGATAAAATTGAAAGAACTGGTAATCACGTAGCCATCTGGTGAAATCATGATGCCCGTTGTGTTGCCTTCGCCCTGCTTTCTGATCCCACCGATTCTCCCGGCGACCGTGCTGCTCCCACCGAAAGATTCAATCGCGACCAGAGCGGGACGCACTTGTTCTGCAGCCAAACGGAAGGCTTTTGGAGCCAGTAACAATCCCTCCTCCAAACTTGCCTTTTCTGACGGCACAGCAGCAGGTTCTGTTTGCCCGAATGCGGGCAGCGGTACCGCCAGAATTACGGCCAGAGCAAAGAATCGGACTTTGTTTATTCTCATTGGGAAAGGTCCATTATTTTTTGGCATCGGCCTTCATTGTCAGTCGCAGCAAATCACGTTTTCGCTTGACGATCATAATGACCTCATCTCCGGCAGAGATCGTTTTCATCATATTTTGAAATTCGCGCACGTTTCCAATCTTTTCACCATTCAGTGAAATGATCAAATCGTCAGGCCGCAGCTTGATCGCCGACGCCGGTGAATTACGGATGACGCGGTCGATATATGCGGGTTGATTACGTCCACCCAAGGTGAACAATCGAATGCCTAATTCACCCGGAGTCCCCGTGGACTGAGGGGACGTTGCCTGGGCAAGCTTCAAATCCCCGTTAACAAACTGTCTTAAGATACTGCTGGGCACTGCATAATTAATCCGTGTGTTCGTTTCGCTACTGTTGATAATACGCCCGATGGACCCCACCAACTCCCCATCGACGGTAACCACCGCTCCGCCACCCGCACCAGGATTACTCGTTATCGCATCAATTAAAACGAGCTCACCAGAATAGGCAACATCGCGTTCATTCAACCTCGCATCAATCTGCGTGCGCAAGGAAATGACGCCTAGATTTACGGACATCCATTCCACGCCATCCGCCACCTTAAAGGCGTTACTAAGCGTCAGCACCCAATCTCCTTTTCGACCGACCGGTTTATCCGACAATTCAAAAAAGTTGGGAGTGGCAAGGTCGATTTTTAATAGTGCGAGTTGTAATTGGCGATGCCTTTTCAAAACGGTCGCTGAATGTGTCGTTCCATCCGACAGCACAACGCGAGTATTCTGGCCATCCAAGTAAACGCCCTGCATCGTGATTATCAAACCATCTTTGGAAACTACAATTCCGGAAGCATACCCGTCGACCTGCCCCGCTGTTGCGCCGTACACCTTAACCATGCGTTGTTGGGAGGCGGTGATTGCTTTTTTGAAAGCACCATTCAAACCCTGGGCAGACACCTTACCTGGCAGAACAAAGACGGCAACGCAGCACATCCCCAACGTCACCAGCCAACCGCCTCGCACCGTTCTCGCTGAACGCTGCTCAGGACGCATCGATTCCGTCTCAGAGATACTCATTGACGACTCCCTGAGGGCAGAGTGAACAGAGTGGAATCAACCTCGCGAGGCTCGATGGATAACGTCTTGGCTGTCCACTCGATTGTTTCGTTTAATCCACTCACAACATGCTTCGTTTCCGGTAACCGCACGCCACCGACTTCGCGGTAGTCATTTAATAAAAGCCCGCGATTCCCGCCCTGACAGTTTTTATCACTGGCAATTTTTCGCAATACGACTTGGGGTTTCCCCGACTCGTCATAAAGACTGAACCAGGCAAAGAACCAGTCATCATCCTCATCCAACCAAATCAAACGGCCCGCCAACGCACCCTGGGTTTTGTCGCTGCCATCAAGGGACACATTTCCGAACAACTT
>JAAEPL010000591.1 GCA_024232675.1 Planctomycetaceae bacterium | reverse complement strand
TGCCTTTGTTGGCAGGGTTGACTGTCTCAATCCGCAACACACCCTTATCCAGCATATCCATATACCATCCGTGAACCCAGTTGTAACGGCCCAGGCAAACGATACCCGCCTGCCGCAACTCGCTTGGATTTATCCAGGCAGCCACGGTGAAATCCCCTTCCCCCACATCCATCGAAGGGTTGCGCGGGATCACCAACGCATCGTCGTGCCCATCCAGAGAAATTGCTTTCCCTTGCTTGCCTATCGGTGAGTCGACAAACTTTGCGCCTCCCACGAGCTTGCCCGTCATTTCCTGGCGCTTGGATTCACTCTGAGTGTCACCATTGAATCCCCAGGCAGCCACCAATTCCTGCCGTAATTTTGAGGAGTCCGCTGCGACCACCGCATTCGTCGACCGCTTCAAGAAAACGTCCACCTGGTAGATGCCGGCCTCGGGAATTTGCACTGTGCGAGGATCGGTTACATCTTGCAGCACCTCCTGACCTGGAACTGGTTTGGCGATAGGTCCGCCAGGTTTGATCAGAAAATGCTCTCCATACCCGTAGGTTGGTGGCTCATTGCGCAAGGTTAACTTGATTCGGAATCTACCCTTGCTCCTGTTTTCACGCAGGAACATGCGGTATTCGTGTTTGGGTGGAATGGGGATCTCAAAATCATCGCCGATCCATTTTGGCCCTTCGTACAACCGCCGATGTCCCAGGTAAAGGTAGTTATCACCCGCCCAGTGGCATTTTTCCCAATCGTTGCCAGCGATGCGAAACACATCGGACCG
>JAAEPL010000590.1 GCA_024232675.1 Planctomycetaceae bacterium | reverse complement strand
CACATTCGCGCTTTATCAAAAGCGAAAGTTGATAAACTAGAAGTACCGGCAGACTACATAGTTGGTCGTGTATTATCACAAGCATACATTGATGAATCTACAGGTGAAGTAATTGCAGAAGCAAATACTGAAATCACTTTAGAATTATTAGCCGAGCTTAGTCAAGCGGGCCATAAAGTACTTTCTACTTTATACATGAACGAATTCGATGTTGGTTCATACATGTCAGATACTATTCGTGTTGATAGTACTGCCAATAAGCTTGAAGCTTTAGTTGAAATATATCGCATGATGCGCCCTGGTGAACCACCTACAAAAGATGCAGCTGAAGCATTATTTGCTAATTTGTTCTTCTCATCGGAGCGTTATGATTTATCGACAGTAGGACGCATGAAGTTCAATCGTCGTGTTGGTAATGCTGATGATATCGGCTCTGGCATTTTATCAAACGATGATATTATCTCGGTAATGAAAACCTTGATTAGTATCCGTGATGGTAAAGGTGAAGTTGATGATAT
>JAAEPL010000589.1 GCA_024232675.1 Planctomycetaceae bacterium | reverse complement strand
TTAAAAGCCGCCAACATCGAATTGAACCGCAAGTCGTTGTCGGAAATCGCGATTTTCGACCCGGCTGGTTTCGACCACATTGTGGAAGCCGCCAAAAAGGCCCTACCTTCTTAACAAGGAGCGTAGACTTTCCACGAAACAATTTGAAACAGCACCGATTGGTGCTGTTTTTTTTATGCCGATTTCCGATCATGGAGACAGGCAACCGAGCCGAGCAGGGACGCCGAAGGCAGCGCAAATGGACAGCCCTCCCAGCACAAACCTTCGATAACCGTCGCGAACTCGCCAGTGCCATCTCGATCAATGCCACGTTAACCAGGAAAGACCATGTCTTCAGACACTGCCATGCCACTGGATGAATTCATCAAGCAACTTGAGTCGTTAGCGGCGGAGGCCGAGCAGACTTTCCAAGATGCCGTCGATGCTGAAAAACTGGAAACAGCCAGAGTCGAGTTTTTGGGAGCTCGACAAGGACGCCTCAAGTCGGTGCAAAAATCGCTTGGTCGCATCGATAAATCCGACAAACCAGCAGCCGGTAAGAAACTGAACGAAGTTAAAAATCGCATTCAGTCTTCCTTCGAAGCCTCCCAAGCAAATTTAAGTTGCGGACAAGCCGAACGGATTCGCGACCTGCAAGTCGATCCGTCCCTACCCGGTCAAAGACCTCGCATTGGTCGCCTACACCCGATCACCCAAACGATTGAAGAATTAAAAGATATCATGGGGCGACTGGGCTTCACTCCTGCGGAGGGACCCGAGGTGGAAGACCCTTGGCACAATTTTGAAGCCCTCAATATTCCTGAGATCCATCCCGCTCGAGATCCGCTCGACAACTTTTACCTCTCGCTGGCCAGTAAGCAGGCGGGCCTTGATTCTCAATTGCTTTTGCGCAGCCAGACCAGCACCGTGCAAATTCGGGTAATGGAAAATACACCACCGCCCGTTCGCATCATTTCACTGGGCAGGGTCTATCGTCCCGATACTGCGGATGCCACCCATTACCCAATGTTCCACCAAATGGAAGGGCTACTGATCGACACCGAGGTTTCCCTGGCTGACTTAAAAACGGTGTTACATCTATTTGCCACCAATTATCTAGGCGAAGACGTGCCCGTCCGCATTCGTCCCTCTTTCTTTCCCTTTACCGAACCCAGTGTCGAAGCTGACTATTACTGGAATGGGAAATGGGTCGAGTTTGGGGGAGCCGGTATCGTCGACCCCAACGTCTTAAAATCTGTGGGATACGACCCGGATGCCGTGTCAGGGTTTGCGTTTGGCCTCGGCGTTGAGCGACTCTGCATGGTGCGGCATAAGATCACAGACATCCGCGATCTATTCACCAACGAAGTCCGCTTTCTGAGACAATTCTGAGAGCCCTGCGATCCTAGGTTTGATTGGTGCCAAGCCATTAAAGCCTGGCTCCGAAGATTGACACATCCACTTTTTATCAACTCCACGACAAAACGATGCTTGTATCACGCGATTGGTTAAAAGAATACGTCGCCTTACCGAATCATGACGAATTGGTAGACCGCCTAACGATGAGCGGCTTGAACCACGAAGGCAGTGAAATGGTCGGCGATGACCAACAAATCGACCTCGAGGTCACCAGCAATCGCTCGGATTGCCTCGGGCACATCGGCGTAGCCCGTGAGATATCAGTATTATTTGAAAGCCCCTTGAAGCTCCCGGCCCCCCAACCGGCGGCTGCGGGCGCTGATATTTCGCAAGCCTTCGATGTGCAAATCGATTGCCCCGAACTTTGTTATCGATTCACGGCCCGTTTAATCCGTGGTGTCAAAGTAGGGCCGAGCCCCGACTGGCTGGTGGAACGTCTGCAAACGGTCGGCATTGCGTCAGTTAACAACATCGTGGACATCTCTAATTATGTGATGTTGGAATGCGGCCAACCCCTGCACACTTTCGATTATGATCAATTACGTGGGCACAAGATCGTCGTGCGTGAGCCTGCGGAAAAAGAGTCATTGGTTGCGATTGATCACAACACGTACGCGTTACAACCAGGGATGTGCGTGATTGCTGATGGCGAGCGGGCCGTTGGCCTGGGTGGTGTCATGGGAGGTGCCGATACCGAGGTCACCGACAAGTCATGCAACATATTGGTGGAAGCCGCATTTTTTAATCCGATGTGCATTCGCGCGACAGCACGGAAGCTCAAACTCCACAGCGCAGCCTCGTATCGTTTTGAACGTTCCCTCAATTCTGAGAATATTGATTGGGCCAGTCGTCGCTGCTGCGAATTGATTATGCAGCTCGCCGGCGGGCAATTAGCCGAAGGCATGCTGGACGTCGGACGCCCCCCCACAGCACGCCCCCCGATTGAGTTCCGTTTCCCTCAACTGCAACGCATCCTCGGGATCGCTATCCCTCGAGAGACCGCGGTCGCCATTCTGGAAAACCTCGGCTTTGGTGTCTCCGCAGGAGCCCACGATTCCGACGATTCTATTTCAGTCACAGCACCAGCTTGGCGGCTGGACGTTAACCGTGAGATCGATCTGATCGAAGAAGTAGGCCGCATCTACGGATACGATAAAGTGCCGGACGATATTGCCGTCCCCATGGCGGCATCGGTTCGTTCACACGAAGACCGCGTGATGCAAAAGATCCGCCACGCGATTACCGCGGCAGGGTTTGACGAGGCCATGACTGCCAGCCTAGTTCCCGAAGCCTGGTCGGATTGTTTCACCGCATGGTCCGACCACCCGCCCTTAAAAAGCCACCAAGCGATGCTGGGCGTACTTGATACCAGTTGGCAGAACATGCCCGTCAATTTGCTGCGACGGAGCCTCCTGCCGAGTCTTCTAGAGGCTTTCCGCATCAACGAATACAAGCAGAACGATCAGGTCGAATTATTTGAGACAGCACGCGTCTACTTGGCCAACGCCGATGGACTGCCCACCGAACCGATCAAGCTGGGGATTGTCTCCGAACGCAGCTACGGAGAACTCAAAGGGATTATCGAGGCCTTGGTTGGGATGCTCAACACCCAAGTCGTCGTGGAGACGGACGAGTGCGACTTGCCGCTGCTGGACATTACCGAATCGGCCGAATTATTGCTGGACGGCCAGCGTCTCGGTTGGGTCGGCAAAATCTCGCCAGCGACCCAAGAACTCTTCCGGCTAAAACGCGACGCCACGGTTGCCGAATTAGATGTGGGCCTACTGAATCACATTGCCACACGGGTCGCCCTACACGGCCAAATCAGCCCCTTCCCCGCCCTCACGCGAGATTTCAATTTCATCGTGGAAGAAGCGGTTCGCTGGGGTGATCTGGCGAAAAGCGTCCGAGAGGCTAGTCCCGAATTACTGGAATCCATTCGCTACAAAGAGACGTTTCGCAATGCTGAAAAGGATGGCGAAAACAAGAAGCGGGTGTTGCTGTCGGTCGTGCTGCGAAGTGCGGAAGCCACCTTAACCGGCGAGCAAGCCGAAGCCGCTTGCCAAGCCATTGTGAATCACTGCAAAGACCGGCAAGGCGCCGAGCTTTTGGGGTGAGACCGTACCCACGCTGAAAAATACTCGCTGTGATTGGCAAGACTCTTACGACCTTAGCCGGAGCTGAAAAATATGATGGTGGTCAAAGCCGGTGGCGGCAAGGGCATCCACTACGAAGCAGTCTGCGACGAGATCGCAGCATTGCAACAGCGTGGCGAGCAACCCATCCTTGTCCATGGCGGTTCGCATCTAACCAATGAATTGGCCGAGGCCCTCGGACACAATCCCCATTTCGTCACTTCGCCCAGCGGCTTTACGTCCCGCTTCACCGATCCCCAAACCATGGGGATTTTCATGATGGCCTATTGCGGAAAGACGAACAAACAAATTGTAGAAGGCCTGCAGCAACGCGGTATCAACGCGATTGGCCTATCCGGCATTGACGGGAAGCTGTGGGTGGGAAAACAAAAGTCGGCAATCCGCGTTGTCGAGAATGGCAAAACGAGAATCTTGCGAGGAAACCTGACCGGCAAGGTGGAGTCAGTTAACACCGACCTACTTAACAGCTTGTTGCAGTCTGGGTTTTTGCCGGTCCTTTGCCCGCCCGCCATGACCTCCGAAGGCGTTGCCATCAATGTCGACGGCGACCGCGCTGCGGCCATCACCGCCACAGCAATGCAGGCAGACCAACTTGTGATCCTTTCCAATGTGCCAGGCGTCATGAAAGACATCACGCAACCCAGTTCGCGGATCAGCGAGATTCGGCGGACGGACCTTGAGGACATTTCTCAAACCTTTGCTCAAGGCCGCATGAAAATCAAACTGCTGGCTGCTGCCGCGGCGATTGACGGGGGCGTTAAACGTGTCGTTATCGCCGATGCCCGTCTCGATAATTGCATCTCTCGCGCCCTGCAAGGCGAGGGCACCTCCATCACCGCTTAAGCTATGAACCCACCAAGCCCCCCCCAACTTGACGATTCACGCTGCATCCAATTTTTAGAAAATCTGGTGAGTATCCCCAGTCTATCGGGGGACGAAAAAGCTGCTGCCGAGTTTCTCGTGGACCAATTTCAAGAACTGGGGTTTGACTCCTCCTACTTGGATTCGGTCAACAATGCCGTCGGCATCCGAGGTCGAAGCGAAGCCAAAATAACGATCATGTTACTGGGACACATCGACACAGTGCCCGGCCATATTCCCGTGCGAATCGAGAACGGAGAGCTCTATGGCCGTGGTAGTGTCGATGCCAAAGGGTCTCTGGCCACCTTCGCCTTGGCAGCGGCGCAAGTTACGCTTCCCCCCGACATTCGCTTGGTCGTTGCAGGCGCGGTAGAAGAGGAATCAGCCACCAGCAAAGGGGCTCGTCAAATTGCCCGAGATTTCACTGCCGATTATTGCCTGATTGGAGAACCCAGTAGCGCGGCGGCCATCACGTTAGGCTACAAAGGTCGCATTCTGGTCGAGTACCACCACCGAGTGGCCATGGCCCATTCAGCCGGACCAGAAAAAAGTGCCGCCGAACTCGCAGCAGAATTCTGGCAGCGCACGCGAGAGTATTGCGATGAATTCAATCACAACAAGAACCGACTATTTGAACAACTGCTGCCATCGTTACGGTCGATTAATAGCCAAAGCGATGGCTTGGATGCGACCGCCTCCTGCAAAATCGGCATTCGGTTACCACCCGACTTTGACATCGATGACTTGCGTGCCAAACTGACCGACGATGCTGGTGCGGGGCAAGTGACGTTTCACGGCTACGAAGCCGCGCATCAATCGGACCGCAGCCATCAATTATGCCGAGCTTTGGCGGGTGCGATTCGCGAATCAGGGAAAAGGCCTACATACAAATTGAAGACGGGGACGGCGGACATGAATGTCGTAGCCCCCATCTGGAAATGCCCGATCTTGGCTTACGGACCGGGGGATAGCTCGCTCGATCACACTCCCAACGAGCGACTCCCGCTAAGTGAGTTCAACACAGCCGTGAAAATATTGACGAAGGCCTTGAACCGGTTAGCGACAACTCTCAATACTGCTGTAGATCCTGCAGGCTAAAGCCGGCCTAGGGCGTTTGCTCCACAGACTTGATAACCATCAGAGTGTGGGTTTTTGGGTCAAATTCATAACGATCACCGACGGGTAATTCTGGCAAGGTTAATTGGTTGGCCTTTATCACACCCTGCATATACTCCTCCGTCGAACGGGGGTAGCGATCATTCATAATTTCAAAGGCCGTGAGCGCTTGCTGAGCGCGCATGAACATGATTTTTTGTTCCGCGATAAAGATCTGTTTAGCGGGCGTCGCCAACATGCCGTTGTGGCCTTTCAGTTTTTGTCCGCCCTTACCGACCCCCACCTTGGCCTGCACCCGCTCCCCCATTTTCGGGTTGCCTTGGTCAGCGGCAGTCGCGTTCTGCGACTTCTTCGCCGCATCCAAAACAGCAGGTGGGGGTTTGCTGCAGCCTCCTAAAACAAAAGCCAGCATAAATAATCCCGTCACTCCGCTTCGGATGAGCATCTTTGTTCCTAGCGCGTTAAATGGTCGGCACACCTACCCTACACCGCGAGCAGACGCGCCCAATCAAAACAACTGTTTAGTGCGTGTTTAATGGCAATAAGAGAACCATAGAGACAGGCTTTTCCTTGTCCGTTCTTGGCCTCTTTCTCTGTTTTAACGCTCCGAGAGCATTTTCTCAACAGATTCGTCCAATGCATGGGGAAGGCCAGTTTTTATGTAGATGTCGG
>JAAEPL010000588.1 GCA_024232675.1 Planctomycetaceae bacterium | reverse complement strand
GTGCGTGACAACAAGGATCGACCATTCTTCGCTTATGTACCCTTCACGATTCCCCATGCCGCTATGCATGTACCCGCAGAGGACCATCTAAAGTGGCGTAAGCAATGGCCTCAGTTCGATAAAAAAATTGGCAAGTACAAAGGGCCCGATGTGCAGAACCCCGTGGCTGCCTTCGCCGGTATGGTGACGCGGATGGATCGCCACGTTGGTCAGCTAATGGAGTTATTGGAAGAATTGGGCATCGACGACAACACACTGGTTTCATTCACCAGCGACAATGGCCCCCATATGGAAGGGGGACATGACCCCAAGTTCTTCAATTCCAATGGCCCGCTGAAGGGCCATAAACGCGATCTTTACGAAGGTGGCATACGCGTTCCTTTCGTGGCTCGCTGGCCGGGGAAAATAAAACCGCATACGGTTTCCGATCTTCCTGTCGCGATGTGGGATGTTCTGCCAACCTGTTTGGAAATTGCCGAAGCTCCAAGGCCCACTGACATCGATGGCATCAGTTACCTGCCAACCTTACTGGGTCAGATCGACGCCCAGAAAAAACACGAGTATCTTTACTGGGCATTCTATGCGTACGGCGGCAAACAAGCGGTTAGGTGGGGTAAGTGGAAAGCCGTTCGTAACCGAGTCCGTCAGGAACCCGACTCGACACCCGAGCTGTATGATTTATCCGTCGATATTGGAGAGACGAACAATCTAGCGGACCAGCATCCCGACGTTGCTAACAAGATGAAATCTTTCATGCAAGCGGCTGACACTCCAGTACCCAATTGGAATTTTGAGCAGCCATAGGATTTTTGCGGTCGAAGATCGGTTCTGTTTTCGCCCACGGCTGCTGGCTAAGTTCGCTAAAAAATTCTCTTGATCACAGTGAGCATCCCCACTCTCGATGCTTTCCAATAAAGTTTTTGCGGCCCGTTGCTGTCATCGGCTCGCTCAATCAGAGTGGTATTAGGGACAATACCCGCAATGCTGGAAATATCTACCAGTAGACGTACCGATTGATACGACGGTTCAGGCCAGAATAAATCGCTATCGGATAATTTCGAGAATTATCCGAAACTATTCCTGCGGCAGCGACGAGTAAATCCTAGATTTCGATTTGACTCTCGGCGACAACGGAACGTAGCACCCGTCCTGATTGAAGTCAGTCATCATCGAACATCGCAAAAACGCCCCGGGAGCCAACCCCTTGAACCACTCTCACGACGCAACTCGATGGAAGCGACGCGGTCGTCGGCTAAAAAGGGGAATCGTTACCGGATTCCTGTTGGCGTTAATCTTATCCGCACTTCCTTGGATCGTCGCTCACACCCCGGTACGCGATTGGTTGGTAAACCGTGTCATTGATACTCCCAACCTGACGGCCACCAGTGAAGCCGCTTCTTTCGGTTGGCTTTCGCCGATGGAAATGGACGGATTGAAATTGCAGTCATCTGACGATCGCATTCATCTGGATTTGGAGCGGGTTACCGCCGCTCAAGCTTGGCCCCGATTATTAGGTTCTTTACCTCAAATCGGTGAGTTGGTCCTAGAGGCTCCATCAGCGCGGCTGAATTTACCGCTCGACCAAGCTTGGGATATTCCAAGGAACTTCTCGCCAAGTTTTACTGCCAATATTAAAGATGGTTCCTTGATCGTCTCGGAAGATGGCGACAGCGAATCCATCATCGATGTCAGTGCCTTGAATGTAACAGTACACGTTGAGGGCGACGGTGCCCAACGGCAACTTCGGCTTGAGCCGGTTCAGTTATTCTCACATCGAACGCTCAATCCTAAATTTTGCAATCGCTTACTTCAATTGATGAACCCCGGATTGCAAGATGCAATCTCCATCAGTGGCCAATTTTCCCTATCGTTAAATGATCTCACGGTACCCATGGGTTTACCGAGGGAGGAGCTCGCGCAAGCGATCCAGGTCGAGGGGGAACTAGTTCTCGACCAAGTGACTTTGGAAACGGAAAATCGCTTATTGCAGGCGCTGGCAAAACTAGTCGCCGACATACAAGGTAAAGAGCCGCCGCTCACAACACGAGTTGTAAAAAACACGACTGTGAAATTCGCAGCTCGCAATGGAAAATTATTTCACGAAGGCTTGCAGCTTGGCTTTCCCGATATCGATCCCGACTTGCAAATCCATTCAAGCGGTTATGTGGGGCTCGACGATTCCCTCGACTTGAGGTTAGAGATTCCGCGACTCGACAACGAAAAGCGCCAACAGGGACCCATAAAATGCCACGTTACGGGAACCATCAGGAACCCGAAACTATTTATCGAAGATGCCTCGCTGGTCATCCGTTTGCCGAATCGCCCGGAACCATTACTCGATATCGACGGCATCGATTTAAATGTCAGTGTTGAGGAAGGCGACAACGGTCGAGTCATCTCTGTGGATCCAGTAGAAGTCTTGGACCACGCGCAATTGGATCGCAAATTGGCAAGCAGCCTAATGCAATTGGTGGATCCCGAAATCCAGTTTTCACCGCAAGTCTCTGGCGAAGTCTCCATGACCGTCGATAAACTTAAAATCCCACTCGCGGCAAACCGAGGCGCCTTGATCTCGGATTTGGAGGTCCACGGTACCTTGTCGATTCACGAGGCATCCAGCATTGCAAACACACCGATGCGTACAGCTCTCGTGAAATTACTGGCTGACCTGTATGACAAACCACCTGTTGATATCCTTCGTATCACTCAGGATGCCGACATCGATTTCGAGTTGCGAGACGGTCGATTTCACTATACCGGTTTGCGAATCGGATTTCCTGACATTGATGACGCATTACGCATCCGATCTGAGGGGTCCGTGGGAATCGATGAAACCGTCGATTTAACGATTACCATTCCCCGACTGGGAACCGCTGACTTGCACGGCAAAGGACCCTTGGTTTGTCACGTGACCGGCACCGTGAAACAACCCGTCTTTCACGTTCAAGATGGTTCGCTGGTCGTAGAACTGCCGGATCGCGATACGCCACTAATCGATGTCGAGGGCGTCGATTTAACGATGCGGGTTGTGACGAATCAAAACGGCGACTTCCTCACCTTCGAGCCCTTCGAGGTCTTCCAGCACACCAGCTTTGACCAACCTTTCACGAGTAGTTTGCTGCACTTAATCGATCCCGAGATTCGCCTCACACCCGAACTCCAGGGTGAAATATCCATGTCGATCGACCATCTGATGATTCCGGTGGGCACTCCCAATTCGACGTGGCTGCGAAATTTAGAAATGCATGGCAAGCTAGAAATTCACGAAGTGGTTACGACCGCCCAAACGCCACTCCGCCGCGCAATCATCAAATTATTGGCGGATGCTAACGATAAACCGCCTGTCAACGTCAATCGAGTTGCCCACGATACCGAGGTCGATTTTGAATTACGCCAAGGCCGTTTCCATTACACCGATTTAAATCTTGGTTTCCCCGATATTGATCCGGAATTAAAAATTGTGTCGACGGGATCGATTGGTTTGGATGAGAGCCTTGATTTGCAAATTGATTTGCCGCGATTAGATGGAAACCTGCAAGCAATGCAGAAGCCCATTCGCTGCACGGTGACAGGCACCGTACGGGCTCCGAAGATATCTGTTAATGATGCCTCGCTTGTCATTCGGTTCCCTGACCACGAGCAACCCATCATCGATGTGGATGGTGTCAATCTCGATTTGACGGTCGATCGTAGCCAGGCGGTACCAATGCTGCAGTTCAAACCCGTGGTTATTTTTGATCGTCAGCGGCTTACTTCCGAAACAAGCCACGAACTGTTGTCCTTGATTGCCCCAACTCTCGGAAATATTGCCGATGTCGAGGGGCAAGTATCGCTGACTTTAGACCAGATTCAATTACCTCTGAGTCAATCCACGGATGAGTGGATTTCCGGCTTAAAACTATCCGGTCAATTACAGCTACATGAAATTTTGACGACCGTCAAAACACCATTGCTTACTGCCATGGTCAAAGTTCTGTCCGATATGCACGACGCGGAAGCATCCGAGATTGTACGCATAGCCAAGGATACCGACGTGGCATTTGAGTTGCGGGAAGGACGACTTTTTCATGAGGGCCTACAAATTGGCTTTCCGGATCTCTCGGCGAATCTGCTGGGCACCTCGCGCGGCTCCGTGGGTATCGACCGGTCCCTTGATCTTGATTTAAGGCTGCCAACCGGCTTCGTCAAATCGCTTAACGGAACGGATCCTGCTGGAGCCAAGTTTGCCTGGTTCAAGGTGTCCGGTACCCTTGATGAACCGAAGGTTACCGAACTCAGCGGCGAACCCATCATCGATAACGCGCCCGCCACAGCCGTGTTCCAAAACACGTCTGCTCAGGAAACTGTGGTGATCGCCAACCAGACAAAAGCAATTTTCCGCATCTCGCGGCAATTCTTGGCCGAGGTTTCCAATCAACCCATCGTGGCAAACCTGCCGATTGACGATACCGTCATGGGATTTAAGTGTACGGGTAACATCCGTGCGGAAGGGACCGTTGCCGTCGATCTTTTAGATAGTGGACAGCAAGCGATCTTTGCCGTTGCCGGTGAGGGGCAGGGCAGGGCCGATGTTACCGGATGTCGAGGGCTCTGGATGGCTGATGGCTCGGTGTTTGGAAACTTCTCCACAACGAGCCTCGTCAAGTTTGACGGGCGCCAATTCGCTTACGCCGGCACCACGCTGAGCACTGAAATTTGTGCGAATATACATCGCGTCACCGGTCGCCGAGATCGTCTGGCAGGCCGCGCGTTGGGCGCAGGAGTCCAGTCCCTTGCGCAGAAGATGATTCCCCGAGCATTAAGAGAAGCCAAACCCTTGGCCAATACCTTCCTGAAAAATTACGTCGAAGAGGTAGCGGATGAGATTATTATGGAGTTGAATCAAAAGACGCCCATCGAAGATTCGATCAACCGTCTTTTTGAGGAGACTCAGGACTGGGTTTTTCACATGTCATCCGATGATGAATTTTTGCAAGCGTCACTGGGACCACCGGACACTCAACGCCCTCCCGTATTACCCAAGGTAGCCGCGTTGATGGCCGAAGTGCGGGTCGAGGCTTGGCTGCAATCCACCAACGATGAGGCGGAGATGTTAGCCCAATTGAGCCAACAACCTTTAGCGAAACAGTTAGTCGCGGCTTACCTTAAATCGACCCTACCCGAATTGGCCGCAGTAGGGGATACGATTACGGTGGACGCGGTGGGGACATGGGTTCTGATTCGGGTTGGAAACGATAAATAGACTACTAATAAGCTGCATCGCGGTTAGTTTCGCTGTTTGTCATCGACAACCCGCAGTGTATCTTGCCGCTTGGCAGGGACGACTGGTCGATAGCCGGTAATGAATAAAGGGGGATCATGGACATCGAAGTATTTCGATCTGGAGTCGAGCAAGTCGGCCTAGCCATTGATGGCGGGGGAGTCTTGATCATTGTGCTCGGCATACTATTGGCAGCAGGGCGAGCCCTTTGGAGACCGTCCACTGCCTTGGGAAGATATCGCCAGTTTCGCCAAGATCTAGGCAGGGGCATCCTGTTGGGCCTGGAATTCTTAGTCGCCGCTGACATCATTCGTACGGTGGCAGTGGCACCCACACTGGAAAGTGTGCTCGTATTGGGTTTGATTGTATTGATCCGCACGTTTTTGAGCTTCGCCTTGCAACTGGAAGTCGATGGGCACCTGCCGTGGCAGCGTCCCCAGGCGACCGAGTCCGCTGAAAATAAATAGAGACTTTTACCGTTCAAGTATGAATCAACAGTTGATTCTCAGGTTAGAAAGGAAGCATCCGTGAATCCATTTCGCTGGATGATTACGAAATACCGTCCCAATCCGGAAGCCCGAGAATTCGTTACACGCGCCGAGCAGAGGGCTCAAGATGACTTGAGCGTTCGCGTCGCCGTTTTCAGTGACAGGGAAAGCAAGGCTTTTTTTGACGTCCCTTTGGCTCGTCGAGGGGTACAGCCGGTTTGGATTGAAGTAAAAAATGATTCACCCAAGGCTTACCGACTCGATCTCTTTGGCATCGACCCTGGGTACTACACGCCGTTGGAGGCCGCAGCGATTTGTCATTTTTCAGTGGGAAAGCGGTTGCTAAGTTTTGGCATTTTGGGCTGGGTATTTCTCATTCTGCTCCCACTGCTACCCACTAAATTGATCAGTGCTGCCAAAGCGAACAAACGCATGAACTTATTTTTCAAGGAACATGGCTTTCGCTTTGGACCGATTCAACCGGGCGGCACTCGCGAAGGGATCGTCTTTACGAGCCTTGATGAAGGTCTGAAAAACGTACGTCTGCGGTTTCTCCATAACGGTTCGGTCTCGCAGTTTGATTTTTCTGTAGAGGTGCCTGGGTTATTGGTTCGGAATGAACCCGATGTCGTCGATGAGCGTGGCACACGTGATACAACCGTTGACGAATTGTTGGCTCAAACCGATCACCTCGCCGCCTGCACGTCCGGAAAAATGGGCACGCGAGAAGGCGATCCACTCAATCTCATCGTCGTTGGAAACCGGGATTTAGTACGCCAGTGTTTTGGGGGCCGTTGGGACGATGCCGAAGCTATTACGTTTGGAACCTGCCTGAAAACAACGCGCGCTTTTTTGTTTGATTCTTCCTATCGCTACTCACCCGTTAGCTCTTTGTATGTAGCTGGTCGAATTCAGGATCTGGCACTTCAGAGAGCCAGGACCAGTATTAACGAACGCGTACACTTACGCCTGTGGCAAACCGAAATGCGCATTCAAGGACAAACCGTGTGGATCGGTCAGGTGAGTCGTGATATTGGCGTGCGTTTCACACTGAAAACATGGAACCTCACCACACATCGAATTGACCCTGATGTCGATGAAGCACGCGACTATGTTGTCGACTCTTTGATTGATTGCCGCAGAGTGGTGCAGATGGCATACGTGCCTGGCGTCGGAAAAACCTCAGCCAATGATCCACGACACAACCTCACCGGCGATCCCTATTTCACAGACGGGAAACGGGCGTTACTGGTGCTGTCACCGCTGGCCACAGACATGCAATATCTTGAAGGTAGCGAAGCGTAATATCTTGCCGATCGGAATTTGCGATTTTTCAGTACCTCGCAGACGCTCCCTGTAAGACGTGAAATAATGCGAATAAGAAACAGCCAATGGGTCAGGGTGTCTTTCCTATTCGACAAGTTTGAATTTTGAATCTGGCGAGTTAGTCTTCTCTTATCTCATGAGAACTTCGCTGTACACCAAACACATGCTGAGCGTTATACAAATCGGATGCGACCTCACCTAACCAGCATGCACGTCGAGGAAACAGCCGGGCGTTCTTTCTCATTGGCATCGTCGCCTTAGGCAGCCTGCTCTTTATGGCCAGGCCAGACGCATGGCTGATTTCACAATCAAAGCTCTGATTCACGAAACCACGTTTGCGGAAAATTATTTAGAACGTGCCTTTCAAAAAATCAAAACTGGTGACTCGGAAACCCAAGCCAAAGAGCACTTGGGAGAGCCTCTCTACGAAACAGTAAGCGAACCTTTTTGCGAACGGCCATAAGCAGACTAGAACCATTCGGACTTTCTTAACTCCGGTAAGTCGCCCAGCTTGGAGCAGTCCTACGCCTTGATCCGCTTCAACGCCGCAGGGAAATTTGTCAACCGCCATGGTGCCCTGAACTACCGTACCGAACGTGCGTTCGGCAAGATGACCATCCACGCCGATATTGAGCAACCTGAATTCCCAAAGCAGCCTTCGCAAAATTCGCTCTTAGTGTTGAACCAACGGTACCTCGTCGGGGTCGCGACGATTACCGAAGTGCCTGACATTTCGATCATCAGAGACGAGCTGCTGCCATCACAATATTGCGAATTTACGAAACCAAACCAGCGAAAGCCTAGGCAAATCGTTTCCACCCAGCTCTTTAAAGACGTCAATGCACGCCGTGGTTACTGGGAAATACTTTCCGCCATTTTTTGGCCGAGAACAACGATACCATTGGTATCGAGCACCAGCTTTTTTTCCTGCGGTGGCAAGTCAAAAACCTGAATCAGTTTCGTATGGGGATCGTTCGAAAGTTCCTTTTGCAAAGCCGCCGTGACATCAATGTCATTTACGTCTTTATCATCTGTAGGAGCCTGTTGGCTGACATACCAAGCGAGGTTTGGCATGCCCAAGTCTTTTCGACTTTGCTCGATGATCGTTTTCACGCGTTCGGCAGCACCGGCTCGGAAAGGGCCCCATGACATATCGTTTTCACCAACGTGATAAATGATTCCAGCCAACTCAACCTCTTGTCCTTGCTCCGTTAATTCAAGGATGGAGGTGCGAATGAAATCCAGAAAGTCCGGGTAGAGGTTACGCGACTTGGCCACGCTGCCCTCGGGAGTCCAATCAATTATTTGCGAACCGCTGTGCGTGAATTTGGCAATTGCATAGTTATCAACTCCCTGTTGAGAGAGTGTTTTGCTGAAACTAAGTTCCGGGCCAAAGGTGTCGTAAAATCCTGCTGGTCCCAAGGGTTCCCAATGATCGGATGTCTTGTAGCCCCCGCCAATACTGTATTTATATGCCACGCTCGGATCTGCTTTCAGCAAACCCGTCGGATCATTGCTGTTTTGGAGATCTTGTACAAACGCTCTCTCGCCCTCCATGTTGCGATGACCGGCTAGTACATACAGTTTGACTTTGGCCCCTTTTTTATACGGCCAATTTTTGAGTGCGCGATTTTCTTCCGGGGCCTTATCAATGTCCCGCAAGTAAGCATCGGCATAATTGACGCCATGCTCGAGTTGTCCCAACGTTCCATAGTGGTAGTGCAGTCCAACTCCACCGCCAATTTCGACGCCCACGTGGGAGGTCGGAATGTATTCCACCAGGGGATCCTTTTCGGCTACTGCTCTTTGACCCTGACTGATGGCATACATGCGTGGTCTTAAATCCATACCCCAAATCGTCTTTGTACAGAGCTCTCCAATATAAAACTTCAGGTCCGGAGTTCCTAAATCACGTCGCCAGCTGGCAATAAAATTGCTCAGGTTTTTACCATAATTATTTTGGTAATCTTCGTTGAACATATCATTCTCACCCTGATGCCACATGAAGCCTTCTAGTCGATAGGGAATGCCTTTTTTTTCCAAGTCCGCAAGGGAGTTCCGAATCCCCTGCAGTGCCAGCGGATACATCTTAAATCCACTTGGGTCATCCGGATTCCAATCACCGCCAAGGTGGGTTCCGCCCGCCGCAACTTTTATGATCGCAATCGGCGCATCGGTTTGATCGACAACTTTGTTAGCGAAGCTCAGCTCCGGACCCACAATATTGTTAATCGGCTTAAGTGGCACCCATCCATCTGACACGATTTTATCCTCTCGACCCAAGCAATATGAAAACCGCACATTGGGTTGCGGCGATTCCAAGCCTGCGAACGGCGGAAACCGCTTGATGTCTTGCACACGTGAATCGGAACCCACCATGTTGGATTGACCGGCAAAAACAAATACGCGAACGGTATCGGAATCACTCGCCTTTTTTTGAGCCGCGACGTTGCTACCAAACAAGGCTGCTATGGCCAACGCAAAAAGCACTCGATTCAAAAGCATGGGTACCTCGAAAATTGACTTCTAATTAGACGTTCAAAATGGAAGCTAAATTCAGCTTGGGCGATTCTAACATTGCCCGGACCTGAACGCTTCGCATGGAGCCTATTTTTTCTTCGCGGGAATCTGGATGGCCTTACGCCAAGTTTTACCCCAAGAACGGGTGGCCCAGTTATCTTTGGTTAGCACCGAACGAACAATCAATTCATCATTCGCCTGCCCGGGCCGATCCAGCATTTCTACATAGAGAAAACCGTGCGCAAGTCCGATGGGATTCGCCGCATCTTGGGGATTCGTCTTCGCCGCTGCGGAGTCATCGGGATTAAAAAAGTCAATTCCTTCGGCTAATTCCGAGCCAAACTGGTCCCCCAGCCACTGCATGCGACTGGGTGGAGAACCATGCGTGTGACCATGGAACATGGCAATCACATTATACTTTTTTAAGGCGTTCCAAAATTGTTGCAGGTCTTCGGGAGGCCAATCATATTCAGGACCGTTGGGATGAAGATGAAATGCGAGAATCACAGGGCGGCCCGAATCGCCGACTTGAGACGCCAAGTCGGCAGCCAGAAACTCCAAGCTGCCGCGTGGTGCGTAATGAAATTGCTCTCGCTTCTCCTGACCTTCCCCGACAAATATTCCCAGGCTGACCAAATGCAAAGGTCCCCAATCCCAACTGTAGTGAAGCCCATTCGCTGACTTATTCACAACGCCAGGGCGTGTCGCATTACGCTTGACAATATCCTCCACAATAAAGGTATCGCCTTGAGGTCCATCGTGGTTGCCATGCAATTCATACACCGGATAGGGCAGGCCACCGTCTTTCCCCGTCAAACCGTAATCAGTTTTATAACGCTCCCACTCAAATCGCTGCATGGCCGGATAATTCCCGCCATTCTTGTCCGCGCTGTCGATAAGATCGCCAGTCACTAGCACGCCTTTTATTTTCTTACTGACGCTGCCACCTACCGATGCCGCCGGAATGGACTCGCCCGGCAGTTTCTTCAAGATATCCAGAAATCGCGAATTCGCTTCTGCCGAGTAGGGATCCAGTTTGCTGGGCTTAGCCACGTTTTCCGCAAGATATTGCGGGTCACCCGTTACCAGGAAAGCTTGCGCGGTCTCAATTTTTCGAGACGGTATCTGAAATTCATCGGCCAGCGTTCGATCCAAACGCACGCAACGGCCCGACAACTGATCCTGCCCAAAATTCAAAACGAACACATGGCTTGCTGAATCCGACATGCCCGGAGGCTGAAGATACCAACGATTTTTTTTGGGTGTTCGCTGAGCAACTCCCAGCCCTCCTTCACCAATGTAAATTACCCCCGACTCATCTCGGACATTCCCACGGATGGGAACCGTCCTTTTAATGTTGTGGCCATCGGCTTCACAAACGAGATCGACATTAAATTTTTCGAACAAGGGCACCCAGCTCTGCAACGCCGCTCCGGGAGTTTTTACAGCAGGAAAAGCCGGTCGATGGTATTGCGCTAACAGCCACCGATTAACCGGTCGGGATCCGCCGAGTTCTTTGGCAAGCCATTTTGCCTGTTCTCCAGCGGTGCTTATTTCGGTATTCAATGTGACGAAACGAACCACGGGACCCAAATCAATCGCAAAATAATTCTTGTCGCCAGCCGGAAATCCAAAAACCTGATTAAATAATTCACCCGTATCGTGATTCCCACGCGCGGGGATAATCGGTAACTGGCGACCATCAGGGCCCTGTGTTAATTCATGATCCGAAAGCCATTCATTCCATTGCTCTAAATTTTTACCCGTGGCAACATAATCGCCACCATGCGCGAACGCGATAATGTCATCACTGGTTGTTCCATTGGCATAGGATTCCGTTACCAAATCCGACATCATCTGGTTGACACGCCGCCTTGTCACATGATCCGATCGCGAATCACCGCCATGCAAAATACTGAACGGCCGATCAACACGAGGTGCCGTTACAAAATACATTTCTTTTGAAAACTGCCCATCACTACCAATTTGGAATTCGTAAGTAGTATCGGGCTCCAGGTTGCTTAAGCGGGCGTGGTGAAAATACAGCTCGGGTGTCTGGCCTGTAAACCTTCCACTGGTCGGCTTGATGATTACGCAATCGTCTGGCGACCCCTTTTTCCAATATCGAATCGTGTGCCTAGGCGCTGGTTGTGTCGTTGACCAAGAGACCAAGGCTGATGTCGCAGGATCGGTTGTCCAAATGACACGACAATGAATGGGAATCGGACTGGCATCCGTGGCAGCGGAAGTCGTTTCGAGGGAAGCGAGTTCACTTGCAGCCGCAAGGGACACCTGCTTTTCCACTGAGCTCCAGCAGGCCATTGCCACGACCAAGGTCAACGTTATTTGCATTTTTAACCGAGTCATCTAAAACCGTCCTCATCTCAATCATTTGAGCCAAATACTCCTTGCTTAGTCTACCTTGCGCAACAGACTGAAACAAAACACAAGTGCCATCAGCGCGCCTCCGTTGGCCGCCCTCACCAGCATTTCCGGCCAAGCCTCCGCTCCGAAAGCAGTCACACGACTCGCCGCGGTCAGAAAGCCCCAAAATGCCATATAACAAGCGATTATACGCCAACGCGTCAGCAAAAGCCCAATTGCCAACCCAATATCCAACCAGCCAATAAAAACAAGTAACGTTTCCGCCGTCGCCTGTTCCATGCCCTGTTCCAGCCATCGCTGTTCGCTCAACAGGAGTAAATCGACGAAGGGCCCATAGGCCAGCACTGCCTTGAAACCATGCACTAGAAAAGTAGAGAACGCCGCAAGCAGTAACAACAGCGTCACTCTTTTTATCGCCTGTTGGCTCAGGCCCCGAGCTTGAGAAATCAGCAACCAACCGAGAGCTACGGGCGTCGCATACCTAACGGCCTGTTCCGCTATGGCCCACTCGGTAAACAAACCGCCCCTCAGGGTCTCTGTGAGGGCCAGCAGCAAACACCACAGCGATACAAAAATCAATACCGGCAATTCCAACCAAGATTGCCAACGCTGACGCCGCTTGCGAGGAACACCCAAAGCAAGTGAGCCAAGCAATCCACTGATTAGCAGAACCATTGCCCCGACCAAACAGGCATAGCTACCAAAATCATCCAGTCCCTGTGACCAACCTTCTGACCAACCGAGGTCAAAAAACAACCACCCGTAGATTTCACTTTCTCGCTCAGCAGTTGCCAACACATAACAGCCCGCCAGACCAATACATTGGGTCACGGTAACCAATCGCAAACACCAGATTAATGCGTGGAACATATGACCAAAGGAAAAAAATTTGCCGGGCTGAGGATTGGAGTCAAGAAGGCTTGGCGAGGCACAACCCCATGAATTGATCCTTGACGAAGACTAAGCACTCTATTCGACCGCAATTGGCACGTGAATACCACCCGTCCCCAAACTGAGGTGGGCGTCAAATTCGTCTGCGCGGTCACACCATGAAAGCGGAATTAAAGCTTTCAAAAACGATATTAAGCATTTCAAACCTGTTGGGTGCCGCGAAGGTAATTTTCTTGCTCGCTTAGTAGCACTCGATTCATAAAAACACCGACGATGCATGCCGCCACAATATTTCCCGGACGAATAGGCCCTAAATAGGAAGCGTTTAATATCGACCAGAAAAAAATGCAACTGGCCAATGGAATAAAAATCGCCAGGTAACGATGATCCTTCCCAATGCAGGGAAATAATGCCAGCCGAACGAGTCTAAGTCGACCATCTCCATTCAGATGCCACCATGCTGCGATTGTCTTTACTGCCACACATCAGCTTGGGACTGAAACAAAGAGCACTCAAGTATCTGCCCTTTTAAAAGCAGTCCTAAGTTAACTTGTCACTCGAATTAAATATCGAGGCAGGACACCACTTCCAGCGAGCGGCCACGACCGCGAACGGATCTTGGAACGATCCGTTTCTTGCGCTACTAAACATTCCCTAATATCAGATTGAAATTTTTCTCTGAAACATTTACGCTTTGCCATTAACCAAGACATTGGTTGGGCCGTTTCCATGAGCGTGTTTTCACGAGCGTTCTACTTTCCATGAATATTCATAAATACATCGCTGAATTCGTTGGTACGTTTTGCTTGGTTTTCGTAGGCACATGCGCTATTGTCTCCAACGATTTATACGGTGGCGGGGTCACCGAGACGGGGATTGCCTTAACCTTCGGCATGACGGTAATGGCCATGATCTATTCCATTGGCGATCTTTCGGGTGCGCATATTAATCCGGCTGTGAGCGTGGCATTCTGGGCGGATGGCCGCTTCCCGGGGAAAGATGTTTTGCCCTATATCGTCGCTCAGTGTGCAGGAGCCTTGGTGGCCAGTCTGGCGGTGCTAGGGTTGTGTGGTCCCCACGATTCTCTCGGCGCAACGATCCCCGGCGGCGGTTTGATCCAAGCGTTCATCATGGAGATCATCCTGACACTAATCCTGATGTTCGTCATTTTACGAGTCGCCAGCGGCAGCAAAGAATCAGGTATTATGGCGGGTGCCGCTATTGGAGTAACCGTCACTCTGGCTTCTATCGCGGCAGGACCCATCAGCGGCGCTTCGATGAATCCCGCTCGCTCTCTGGGGCCGGCTGTGATCTCCGGCCAAATAGCTCCTCTGTGGATTTATTTGATTGCTCCTTTTGTGGGCGCATCTTTGGCGGTTCCGCTAAACAGACTCGTCTCCATTGCGAAATCCAACGAATCAGAAGAGGACTAGGTTTTACCGGCAAATCGAGGAGCACCGCTCTAAAAAGGCGGTTAGCCCCACAATTTTCTTTGCCCTGATTTGCGCTGAAAATAATTTTGCTGGCTAGCGATCGCGGCTTACAATGCCAAGGTTGATGACGGTCATTTGACCTGTCTGCACTGGGCCCCACTCCCTCTGGAATGCTGAATTCATGAAATTGTTTACCTTACTGACTGCGTATTTAGTTTTCGCCTTTTGGACCACAACATGCCAGGCAGAGGAACCCAACGTGGTCATCATCTATGGAGATGACGTCGGATGGGGAGACGTCGGTGTCTACGGATCGCAACTGATTCCCACGCCAAATATTGACCGACTTGCCAAACAAGGTCTGTTGTTTACCGACGGTCATTGCACCGCCTCAACTTGCACACCTTCACGATTCTCAATGCTCACGGGCATCCACGGCTTTCGACACGGCGTGCGCGTTCTGCCGCCCAATGCCCCCATGACCATTCGACCCGAGATGACAACGCTGCCGGAAATTTTTCAACGGGCCGGATATGAAACCGCTGTGATCGGTAAATGGCATCTTGGTTTGGGCGACGGCAAGACACCCGTTGATTGGAACGGTCAGGTAAAACCCGGCCCCCTAGAAGTCGGTTTTGATTATTCATTTTTATTGCCTTACACCAACGACCGAGTGCCTTGTGTGTACCTGGAAAACCATCGCGTGGTTGGCCTTGATCCCGCAGACCCTCTGCATGTGGGAAAACTGCCGGAGGGCGTGACTGCGACGACTTATCCTGACGGAAAAAAAGATCGTTCAGCGATGACCTATTATCCAAGCAGTCACGGTCACAACCAGTCAGTAATCAACGGAATCGGGCGTATCGGTTATCAATGGGGCGGGCAGTCTGCTCTGTGGGATGACGAAACCATGGCCGATGTGTTTGTGGAAAAATCCGTCGACTTCATCCGCCGACAGAAAAAAGACAAGCCGTTCTTTTTGTTTTTTTCGTCTCAAGATATCCATGTACCACGTACTCCGCACCCTCGTTTTCAAGGCAAGACTGAGCTAGGTTTTCGGGGCGATGCCATGGTCCAATTAGATTGGGCCACCGGTCAAATCATGGACGCATTGAAGCAATATGGCTTTGCAGAAAACACGCTTGTCGTTTTCTCAAGTGACAACGGACCCGTTTACGACGATGGATATGAAGATGGCACCAAAGTTCGCACCTCTTCCGCGGAAGTCGACAACGGGCACGATGGATCAGGCCCTTATCGTGGTGGCAAATATCAAATCTACGAAGGGGGAACGCGTGTGCCATTCATCATTCGCTGGCCCGAAAAAATACAGCCCGGTAAATCTGATGCCTTGGTGAGCCAGATCGATTTTCTGGCTTCCTTTGCCGCCCTGGTGGGCGTTGAACTGAAATCCCAAGAGGGCATCGACAGCCGCAATTTCCTCCCCGCATTTTTGGGCAAAGATCCTCAGGGGGCTGATTTTATATTGGAAGAATCAGGCCGGGCCCTAGCGGTTCGCGAAGGTGATTGGAAATTCATCGAGCCCGCCACACGGAATCAAAGACGTAAGACAAAGAAAAATCGCCAGAAAAAAACAAAAGCTAAGGCCAAGCAAGTTTCACCGAAGTCCCAACTGTATGATCTCGGCGAAGACCAGAGCGAACAAAACGATGTGGCAAACAGCCACCCCGAACGCACTTCCGAGCTAAAAGGATTGCTGCAACGGATTAAACAACCTCAAGGCATTCGGCAGATGAAACGACCCTAATGGATGTCATGTGTCTCAGTCGACGAGCGGCATATCGTCTAGGCAGATGACCGCGGGCTCGCGGTCACGCCACCACAGCCACCCAAACAAAGCGATCAGACACAAACTGGACATTTGATAGCCGGTCAAGCCGCCATAAATGGTGGCTTCCGGTCTCAACCATTCAGTGACGAATCGAAAAGACGCGTAAAGGATTAAATACAGCTTGATCCGTTGGCCCGTAAACCAGTTTTTATGTGCGCACCAAAGAAAAAAACCAACGCAGGAAAGATGGAACATCGCCTCGTACAACTGGGTCGGGTGTCGAGGTTGTGAATCGACCGAATCAAAAACGACTCCCCATGGCAAATCGGTAGGTTGACCATAACAACATCCGGCGTAGAAGCACCCAAGCCGCCCGATGGCAACGGCGGCCGCGACCGGTACTACGAACGTGTCGCCCGTACGAACTTTAATATGCAAACACCACTTGGCAATTTCTACGCCCAAATACCCACCGGCCAGACCGGTCAAAATCGTTTTGCCGTTGGAAAACCAGATACTGCCATTTAGAAGCTGTTGCCAATCACTGAATAAAAACGGGAACTTGGATCCCACCATGGCTCCCACAAACGCCCCCAATCCAATCCCCCAACGCTGGGTTGCGGGCATGGGTAACTGTCGCTGGGTTAGACGTAACAACGCAAACCCAGTGGCCAGTGCCAACGCCATGATCGCCGCATATCCCCAATTCATCATGACGTTCTTGTTGTGTCACAGGCTTTCCTAGTACCCGTTAGGTTCGGTAGCGGAAGCCGGCCAGTGCGATAGAAAACATTGTAGGCATCAAACGGAATGATATGCCCACTAGGCAGCACATGGTGCACACAAGATTTCATCAATTGACGCAGATCAAAGTTATAAGCATCCATAAAACTGGTAGTCGTGATCCGAAACATATCCGCGGCGGCCAGCTGATCCGATAAAGCACCGGCAAAAAAGTTCCCTGCCAGTCGACTGAGTTCTGAATGGGCCTCAGAAGAAGTACTGACTTGCTCGCCTCCTCTATTTGCGGCACTCAATACTGGTAAACCTTTCATCGCATCATTATTTATTTTTGGACCCAAAAACCCACCTGCTTCCTCGCTGCCTTGCAGACAGTCACAATCAGGACCACAAGCCGCACGTTGCAGGTACTGTTCAATAATTTTTCGGGACTGTTTGCGCGTTAAGCTAATTCCATTGGAAAGCAGATCAAAGTTTTGTTGCATATCGACAAATCGAGTGATGGGAACAACCTCATTCGAAGTTCGGTAGGCATAGCAAAGCGTGTGCGAATTGGGGTGAGCGCAAGGCACAGGAAAGAAATCCGTTTCCGCATAACGACCGTTACTCGTACGCACTACCTCTGCAATCACATCGGGAAAGGTAACACGTTGATCGAGGTGTTCTGGCTCAAACCAGCGGCCGACATAGGTTGCCGGCTGAAAACTCAAACCGGTTATCCAACGGCGGCTCTCCGCAAACTTTACCAGAGGCGAAATTTCATTGAAATTGACTCCTGCCTGCAGCGTCGTCACCAAGGTTGTATTGATCCCGTACTCACCCAGCCTCTCAATCGCTTTCAGCTTTTGTTCCAGTAAAGAAGCGCCACGCAAAGGTACATGAATGTTCTCTGACAGACCGTCCATCTGTAGATAAACATGGGCGCGCTCGGAATGAACCGCCAGTAACTCACACAATTCGCGATCATGAGCGAAGCGAATTCCGTTAGTGTTGACCATCACCAAATCGATGGGTTGCTCGCAGGCAAACTTAAAAACTGCCTCAAATTCTGGGTGAATCGTAGGTTCGCCGCCAGACAACTGGAGTATTTCAGGCCGCCCTTCGACTTCTACCAGACGCTCGATGGCCGCTTGGCACTCTGTCAAGGAAAGGTGTTGTTTACCGGGGGAACTCGAGGCGTAACAAAGCGGACAGGTGAGATTACATGCATCCGTAATCTCGACGATTCCGATACATGTGTGTTGTTCGTGCCGAGTGCATAAGCCGCAGTCGTAGGGACAACCTCGATCTGGTAACACTCCGTATTTTACAGGTTCCCTGCCGGGAACATTGAACTCCAATCGATCGAACCAAGCGGCATCACTGCACACAAAATCGATTCTCTCACCGTGTTCTGAGCAAAACTTTTGAAAGTAGACACGACCGTCACGCTCAATAATTTTCGCCTCCACCACAGCGTAACAAGTAGGGCAGAGACTCTGTGTCATCCCTAAAAATCGGTGACTTCGCAATCGGGAGGCCGCAACTGTCATAGATCCCTATCTTTTCATTTCGACGATTCATTCAAAAACGTGACCCCGACCAGCATCTCTGCAGAGCCTACGACCCGCCCGTAACTAAAACAATGCAAGTGACGAATAAAGTCACAATCAGCGCGATGCCACCCAAGATTAATATCACGATCGTTTTGCCGATCGTTGCCATAAGGTTCGCTATTCCGTTCAGATTTTCCTGGACCTTGGGCGTCGTGCTAGACTTCGCGGACGAGCGCAAGATGGCGGGCGAAATCAAGATAAACAAAAGAATTGCCAAGACAGAGCTATAATAAAAAATACAGCACAACACGCAAAAAGCGATAACGCCGAATACCCAAGTTCCGAGTTTCGATCCTAGCGGCGAAACGGTTTTTTTTGATTCCTCTGGGCCATTGACGTTACCCGTCGTTTTAGGAATCGGTGATTCCCTGGAAATCTGCAAATCCGTTTGCGTCGCGTTAACCTCAATTTCGTTGCCGCACCTCATACATAAGAAATGTGCAATCCTAGGTTTGACCGAAAAACTTGCGCCACATACAGAACAGGATACAGTGATTCGTGTTTTTGACATTATTTCGATATGCCTGAATGATGAACTCGATCCATTGCCACAAGTCGCCAACCCAATCGAACGAGTTGTCCGGTTAGGACGCCACAAAACAATAAAGCTAATCCGAACATCAATTGTTGATATCGTGGAATGGACTCCAGTGCGAGGTCCTTAACTAGTCCAAAAGGCCACCGGACCAACCCCAACAGCACGACATAGGCAATGATCGTCAAAAGCGTCGTTAATTGAATCAGACGCAAATCGAATCGCAGTCCGGCCATCACGATGATGAGTAAATACCCGACCACCATTACTCCCGCAGGACCCACAGAACAGGCCAGCAAAGCCGTCAACCAAAATAAATCACCTACCGTGATCATCCTTATTCCGATTCGTCCTATTGGTTTTTTTTCCAAAAGCAGAACGTGGATTAAAATCGTCTGAATAATCCAGCCGAAACAAAGCATGAAAATGACAAGGTTCGCCGATGGAGGAAACTGATTTACAGCGTCCGAACCAAAGAAGTTCCGGAATCCATCTCCCAGATAAGTCGCACTCACATTCAGTAGGTGGATTAAGTAAAAGGTCAGGATTCCCATGGCCCGCACTAAATTGATGCGCGACTCTGCGTTAATATCCCAGCATTCCTGGGGCGTCAAATCGGTCTCGTTGTTTCGGTTAATTTGCGCCAATTTTATGCCGTGGATTTATGTAATGAAACTAAAAGCTCGATAGATTTGCGATTCGACAACACACGTTAACATTTTTCGAACGCTGGCTCAAATTCCATTGGTTCGGTTCTTTTGTTTGCCCAGAAACCTTTAAACAAGAAGGTCGTGAACCACCTTTCCATGCACGTCGGTGAGCCGATAATCGCGGCCCTGTAAACGGTAGGTCAGGCGTTTATGATCGACGCCCATCGCGTGCAAAATGGTGGCGTGAAAATCATGAACATGAACGGGATCCTCGACAATGTTGTAGCAAAACTCGTCGGTTTTGCCGTAACTAAATCCGGGCTTGAACCCACCTCCGGCGAAAAACACCGTGAAACATCGGGGATGATGATCGCGACCGTAATTGCCGATTCCGCCCTGAGAATAAACCGTACGGCCAAACTCACCGCCCCAAATCACCAAGGTATCCTCCAAGAGGCCACGTTGCTTTAAGTCCATGATCAATCCGGCAGTTCCCTGATCGGTTTCTTTGGCCAACACCGGAATATGTTTGGCGAGGTTACTGTGATGGTCCCAACCACGATGAAACAGTTGAATGAATCGGACACCACGTTCAGCCAATCGTCTTGCTAACAGACAATTTGCTGCGTGGGTGCCGGGAATTCTTGCGTCTTCGCCATATAGTTTGAATGTGCTGTCGGGTTCGTTTGAAAGATCTGCCAAATCCGGCACGGATGTTTGCATCCGATAGGCCATCTCGTAAGCCGCGATTCGAGTTTGAATTTCTGGGTCGCCCACTTCTTGCTGCCGTATCTCGTTCATCTCAGACAGGGCATCCAGTAACTTGCGACGCCCTTTTCGATCCGTCCCCGCTGGATCATTTAGATACAGCACTGGATCTCCCTGGCTGCGAAATTTAACTCCCTGATGATTCGACGGCAGGAAGGCGCTGCCCCATAGTCGCGAGTAGATGGGCTGCGCCTGGTAAAAGGTATTCTTGGAAAGCAACACCACGAATGCCGGCAAGTCAGAATTTTCGCTGCCCAAGCCGTAGCTGAACCAAGATCCGATACTCGGACGTCCAGGTTGCTGGTTACCGGATTGAAAGAAAGTAATGGCAGGATCGTGATTAATCGCTTCGGTGTACATCGACTTCACGACACAAAGCTCATCCACCACCTTAGCCGTATGCGGCAATAATTCGCTGATCCAAGTTCCGCTTTTGCCATGCTGTTGAAACGCAAACGGGGGATTTACGATAGGAAACGAGCTTTGCCCAGCGGTCATTCCTGTCAATCGCTGCCCCTGCCGTACAGATTCCGGAAGCGATGTGCCGTGAAGTTTCTTGAGCGCTGGTTTGTAATCCCACAACTCCATTTGTGAGGGCGCACCGGACTGCAATAAATAAATAACCCGTTTCGCTTTGGGTGCGAAATGCGGCAAACCCAACTCGTTTACCGAGCCCGTGGAAGTTCGACCGAATAATTGCGGGTTCGTCAACGACGCTAAGGCTAACGAACCGATCCCCGCAGAGGCTCGCCCAAAGAACTGACGGCGATTTTCCAGTAATGCAGTTTGTTCCCAAGGATTCATTTTCAGCCTCGATTAATCGTTTCGTCTAAATTTAGCAACAAGCGACCGACTTCCATGAACGCTGCAAGCGCGACCTGATCCAACCCTTCTGCGGAGACGGCTGCCTCTGTTCCCAACATATCGCGAACGGCTTGAGGCTCCTGCTCAAACCAAGCTTTTCGATCCTGATAAAAT
>JAAEPL010000587.1 GCA_024232675.1 Planctomycetaceae bacterium | reverse complement strand
TATGGCGAAACTTTACTTTTATTACTCGGCGATGAATGCGGGGAAAAGCACGACCTTGTTGCAAAGTGCTTACAATTACGAAGAACGCGGCATGCAGGTGATGTTATTCACGCCCAATATCGACGATCGAGCAGGTGCCGGCACCATCTCGTCGCGGATTGGTTTAAGTCGAGAAGCTGTCATGTTCGCAACAGATTGCGATCTTTTTTTGACGGTGCGAGAGCAGCATCAGAAATCAAAAATTGATTGTGTGCTCATCGACGAGGCCCAGTTTTTAACGCCGACTCAGGTGCTTCAACTGACGCTGGTCTGCGATCGCTTAGAGATCCCAGTGTTGTGCTACGGGATTCGCACCGATTTCCGCGGTGAACCTTTTCCGGGAAGTATGTATTTGCTGGCTTGGGCCGAAGATCTAACTGAAATCAAAACGGTTTGCCGCTCTGGGCGAAAAGCAACAATGAACGCCCGGTTGGATGCGGGCGGTCAACGCGTGCTGGAGGGAGAGCAGATCGATATCGGCCACCACTATATCGCTCTCAGCCGTAGGGAATTCGATTTGCCTGCGACGACTCCGATCCCATACGACCCGCCGGAGGATTAAGCCTTTCGACGCGGGCTGCGGAAGACATCCGCTTAGTGAGTTTTTACTCCTTCGCAAACGGCTCTTCATCGGATGCGATGGGAGCGCCACAGTACATGCAGCTGCTGCGGCGGCGTGTGGTTTTGCGACCGCATGCTTCGCAAGTGATAACCGTATGGGTGATTTTTCCATCCGCAACACCATCTCGCAGATCGATTTCCTGCATACGATTTGCGAGTTCTATCTCTGAGATATCCATGTTGTCTTGCAATATCTCCCACAACGCCTGGCAAGCCAATCCCAAGCTGTTCAGCTTGTGCTCGAGCCGTTCGACGTAAACCCGGACTTCAGAGTTAGCACTCGACAGGCTGCCGGAAGCTGTGCTGGAATCGTATGAATGCCAATCCATGGAAATTCTCTTTAAGGTAGATAACTGAATCAAAATGAACGGCGGGGGAAGCCAAGCATGGAAACCATGCTTGGCTTCCCCCGCCGGGTTATTACTCGATGCTTAGTGCCCGTGTTCCGCCAAAAATCGCTCCACGTCTAGTGCAGCCATACAGCCCGTACCCGCCGAGGTAATGGCTTGCCGGTAGTAGTCGTCTGCGACGTCACCGGCAGCAAAAACCCCCTGTTGACTGGTGTTGGTGCGGAATGCTTTTGACCATTGGATATAGCCTTTTTCATTCATCTCCAATTTACCCTTAAGGAAACTGGTGTTGGGTGTGTGCCCAATGGCGACGAACATTCCACCCACTTGTAATTCTTCCGTTGGCTCGCCCACCGTACTTTTTAATTTTAGGCCCGTAACCAAGTTGCCATCGCCCAGCACTTCTTCGACTTCGCGATTCCATTTCATTTCGATCTTGGGGTGATTTAACGCACGTTCCTGCATGATTTTGGAAGCCCGCAATTGATCCCTTCGATGAATCAAATAGACCTTAGAGGCACTCTGCAGGTTTGCCAGGTAAGTCGCTTCTTCCACTGCGGAATCCCCACCCCCTATCACTGCGAGTGACTTTCCATGGAATAACGGCAATGCGCCATCGCAAACGGCACAGGCACTGACGCCCTTGTTTTTGTACGCGTCCTCCGAATCTAAGCCGAGATAGTTCGCGCGAGCCCCGGTAGCGATGATGATCGTGTGGGTCTCAATCGGTTCACCATTGGCCGGAATCACTCGCATCGGCGAGGAATCAAAATCGACATCGATGATGTCTTCTTCCATCACGCGAGTATCAAAATTTAACGCCTGTTGTTTCATCAGTTCCATGAGTTCTACACCCTGAACGGCATAGTGATGAACGCCATCGCGCTTGTGATCCGGTGCCGGTGGGAGATTCCAATGACGGTCTTTATCAACCGCTGACTCCACAAATGCTCTGACGTTCCCGAAAGGAAAACCTGGGTAATTTTCGACTTCCGTCGTAAAGGCAAGTTGGCCCAATGGGATCATCTCCGGTTTGACGGTTCCTTCAAATACCAGCGGATTCAGGCTGGCACGTGCGGCGTAAATGGCGGCGGACCATCCGGCAGGACCACTTCCAATGATGACAACATTTTCAGGCACTTTTGCTTCCTTTGAGTTTGATGGGCAAGATAATTCTTGCGGATTACGACCCGGTGGTTATTGGTTTGTCGACCAGTCCGTTGACGCTTTTCGTGATTGGGTCGCCGCCTGATTATAAAACCTCCTCAAATAAATGGCAGAGGATGTAGGCGGCTTGTGAAGGAAAACGTGAAACCACAAGCCCCATGCCAGTTGCAGGGCAGGTTGGGGGTCTTTTCCCGTCGCCGGTGTTGGAAAACCAATAAAAAAGTCCCGCTAAATTAACGGGACTTTGAGATTAAGACCGGCTGATAGGCGTTCTGGTGACGCTAGGGAAAGCGTCCAGAAAACCAGCAAGACGCTCTTTTATTCCGTGCGAAATTTATGAACGGTCTTTTGCACGTACTCTTGGTCGGGGTTCAGCATGATGGTTGGGAAGCCTTCTTGATTGGGAGAGTCGGGATAGTGTTGAGTCTCCAAGCAAAAACCCGAGTACTGAGGGTAGCCACCGCTGCCAGCACTGCTGTCCAACCAATTACCCGTATAAAATTGGAGTCCGGGCTGTGTGGTCTCGATTTCCATGATTCGTCCGGAAGCCGGGTCTTTGACGGTGGCTGCCAATCTCATTCTGCCATCTGCATTCCGGATCGCGTAGCAAAGATCGTATCCCTTGGCTTCTTCTTCACCCACGGTTTCGACTCGCTCGCCAATTTTTCGAAAAGTCTGGAAATCATTGACTGAGCCGCCGACATCTCGGAGATCCCCAGTGGGAATCAAAGTGGCGTCGTTCACTAGAAACTTATCGGCTTCGATCTTGAGCTCTTGGGCAAAGTGGTTGCCCGAATCATGTCCCGCCAAATTCCAGTAATTGTGATTGGTTAGGTTGACCGGCGTTACTTTATCGGTCGTGGCACGGAATTCAAAACTTACCTCATTGGTATTGGTAAGCAGGTAAGTGACCGACACATTGAGATTTCCGGGATAGCCTTCCTCACCATCTTTAGAGAGGTAATCGAATTTCACACCGACCGCGTCTGGCGTTACCACTGGCTCACCATCCCATACAACCTTGTCGAATCCTTGGGCTCCCCCATGCAGATGGTTAGGGCCGTTGTTGACTGCCAAATTATATTTTTGACCGGCGATGGAAAATTTACCCTCTTTAATGCGATTGCAGACACGCCCGACACTACATCCGAAATAAGAGGTGCAGTTTTCCCAACCTTTCATATCAGAGCAGGTCAAGATAATGTTCGCTGTCTTACCGTTTCGGTCGGGCATTTCCAACGAGGTCATTGTCGCCCCGTAGGAAATAAGTGTCATCTTGTTGCCTTGCGAATTAATGCACTCAAACTGGTAGACGGTTTTTCCATCGCTGGTCTTACCGTAGATTGACTGCACGACTTCCAGTCGAGGTTCGTCTTGATCCGTTGAACGGGCGGTTTGCTGGTGTTTGCTATCCATTTTCGCCTCGAGTTGGGAGCTGCTTGCGGTGTGGCTGAAGGCTTGAAACACCAAAATACAGCTAAACAAAATAATGAATTGGGCGGAATGACGTAGTTTGATCATTTGGAATTCCTGCGAGTTTACGTACAATAAAACGCGGTAGTTCGAGCATTGGTGTGTTAACTGATGCCCTCAAGGCGACCTCGGGTCGCGATAGTTTCCGCCATTATGACCTCACGAGATTATCAGGTCCACATGGCGAAAATTTCTTTCGTCATGTGAATTGCATTTCGCAAGAAACGGTTGGAGCGAGCAACATTGGGAGGTAGGACATTGTCACAAACGCTTGGTAACTCGGCAAAAGACCCTTTGGGGAGTCCGGTCATCCATGAGTTTGATTGGAGTGTCATTCTACAAGACCACGATCGTTGGTTGAGAACCATCGTATACGCTCGTTTGGGCGAACCCCAAGCAGTCGATGACGTAATGCAGGAAGTAGCTTTGGCAGCTGTAAGGCAGTCGGCACCGATTCAAGACAAAACCAAGGTGGCTCCCTGGCTCTACCGTTTGGCGGTTCGCCAGACGCTGCTTTACCGACGGAAAATGGGCCGTAGCCGTAACTTGACAAAGCGCTATGCGGACCGCGTGCAACCGACAGAAAACGATGAACGCGAACATTCTCCACTGGATTGGATGTTGTCAAACGAGCGGCAGCGACAAGTGCGATATGCCATTCGACAAATGCGACCGGCTGATGCCGAAATTTTAATGCTTAAATACGCCCAAAATTGGAATTATCACAAGATTGCCGAGCACCTCGGTATCAGTCATAGCGCTGTGGAGGCGCGACTGCATCGAGCAAGGGCTCGTTTGAGAAAAGAACTGGTAAGTCTCCAGGCGATTGAGGAAACACAATGAATCATTGGTCAGACAATTCATCCATTGATTGGCAAGAATTAGACCGTTTAGTGGATGGGCAACTGGAAGAGGCTGCCTATCGCGAACTGCTTTGCCAGATCGATGCCGATCCCAATGGCTGGAAGCAATGTGCTATGGCTTTCTTGGAACACCAAGCGTTAGAGAAGGAGCTTAGCGCATTCGCGGAGGATCCCAGCGCGCCGATGTTAGCCTGCATGGGAAGCATCTCTTCCGATCCGGAATCCTTGGTGACGGTTGCCAAAAGGGATAAGAAAATACCGAAAGGGATATCTAATCGAATGCTCGGTTGGGCGTCCATGGCGACTTGCATTGTCTGTGGCTTGGCAATCGGTTTGACCTTTCGCAGTGGTCTGCAGGAACGTCTGATCCCTAATGATATTCCGCCAGTAGTGGAACGGGGAATGAGTAATGTCTTTGCCAGCGAGTCATCCGCGGAGGGTTCACGGGAACCCAATCGGGTAAGCGGCGTGACGGCTAAAGAAGAATGCAAAAAGAGCAAGCGAGCGTGTTGGAGCCAACGAAATCGGACGACTCTGAGGAACCTCAAGTCGCGAGCTCATAGTAGCGATCCCTTGAGCGGAGGCGACTGCTCCGTATTTCGATTTGCGGATGAAGACTAAACCTGTGTCTCGGGGAAGATCCCCAGTACGAATTCAGAGTAAAGCTAAATAAAAAACGGCAGCCATTACGGCTGCCGTTTTTTTTAATCTTAGGTAGCTTCCAATAGCTACCGAAAACACGCTACCAAATCTTGATGCGCTCTTTGGGCTCTTTGTACAGCCGATCGCCCGGCTTCAATTCAAACGCTTCGTAGAACGCGTCGATGTTTGTTACCGGTCCGTTAGATCGGTAGCGAGATGGCGAATGGGGATCAGTCAACAGACGCTTCACCATTTCGGCTTCCCGGTATTTGCGGCGCCAAATTTGTGACCAGCCAAGGAAAAATCGTTGGTCCCCTGTCCATTCTGCGATCACGGGAGCTTCCTTGCCATCAAGCGATAATTTGTAGGCCTTGAATGAGATCTCCAAGCCCGATAGGTCGGCGATATTTTCACCTTGGGTGAGTTCGCCATTAACTTTCTTACCCGGTAGCGGCTCGTAATTGGCATACTGCTCGATCAACATGGCCTTCAATGCGTCAAAGGATGCTCGGTCTTCATCGGTCCACCAGTTTTTGAGATTTCCATCGCCATCGAACTGACTTCCTTGATCGTCAAAAGCATGGCTGATTTCATGACCGATAACAGCACCAATCCCACCGTAGTTAATGGCATCGTCCGCATTGACGTTAAAGAATGGCTTCTGCAGAATTGCCGCAGGGAATACGATTTCGTTCATGGTGGGATTGTAATAGGCGTTAACCGTATGCGGAGTCATGCCCCACTCTTTGCGGTCAACGGGCTTGCCCAGCTTGGAAATCATGCGGTTGTATTCTAGGTTGTTCGAGCTTTGCAGATTGGCAAAAAGGTCGTCCGGTGTCACCTCCAGATCGCTGTAGTCACGCCACTCGTCGGGATAGCCAATCTTGGTCGTGATCTTCGAAAGCTTGTCTTTCGCTTTTGCTTTCGTAACGTCTGTCATCCACTCGAGATCGTCGACGCTCTGGCCAAAAGCCAGCAGAAGATTGTCGACCAATTTTTGCATCTTAGCTTTGTTTTCGGGGGGGAAGTGTTGGTCGACGTAAAGTTCTCCGACCACACCACCTAAAACACCAAAGCTTCCTGCACCGGCTCCTGCCAGCAAACCGACGCCTTCTTTCCAGCGATCTTTTTGCTCCTCGATACCAGCCAGTGTTTTCTTGTGCATCTGGAAATGAGCATCTACGAAGTCTTTGGAAAGTGCTTCGGCATACCCATCCACCAGATTGAAAATCAGGTAGTTTTGCCAATCCTGAACAGGAATCTCGGTAAACATCCCCTCAAAATCAGAGAAAAAGCTGGGAGTCATGACATTGATCTCATCGATCGATCCCACTCCAGTAGCTTCAAAAAATCCAGGCCAGTCGAGTTTACTTAGAGTCGGACGATCGGCTTGAGCGTCTTCGGTGGAAACAGGGCTCAGCTTTCCATCGGCAATGTTGTAGAGGTTGTAGCGAGCGTTGGCGTTGCGGAGTTTGACGCGTGGCCATTGTGATTTTGCCAGCTGGGATTCGATTCCAAGAATCATCTCTCCCTGATCGCTATCCTGGAACTCAATGAGTTCAAAAAGTTGGTTGACGTACTTGATGAACGCCTCTTTGGCGGCGGTGTACTTCTCGTCATCTTCTAAATAGTAATCACGATCGGGTAACGTCGTGCCACTTTGAATCATGGCGGAAAGATATCGCGATGAATCCTTGGCATCGACGGTTACACCAAAGCCGACAGGAGTGCCTACGCCAATTTGCTGAAGATGGCCAAAGTGTTTCAGAACGTCGTCGTGTGTCTCCAGAGCTTGGATCTTTTCAATCTCTTCGACCAGAGGTTGGTAGCCCAGTTCCTCGATGCGATCGGTATTCATGAAGCTCTTGTAAAAGTCGCCAACCTTTTGTGCGTTTGAGCCTTTGGGGTGATCTCCCTTGGCGGCTTCTTCGATGATGTCACGAATCTGGCTTTCTGCATCATCTTGCAGTAGTGAAAATGAACCATAATTCGACTTGTCGCCGGGGATTTTGGTATTGTCCAACCAAGTACCGTTAACGGCGCGGTATAAATCGTCTTGCGGGCGAATGCTAGTATCGAAGGTCGTTGGGTCCAGCCCTTTTTCGTCCTGTTGAAGAGCCACAGCAGCCTCAACAAACGAAAGCGCCATAAAACCCATCAGTAGTGGTTTTAGAAAATTCATATGTTTCTCTCATTTCGACTTTGAAAAGAAGCGACGAGCAGGTTGCTTCACAGGCTTACAATTTATCCGACGACCTGAAAAACGTCGAGGTAACCGGCGGGCAATCCGAGGGAACAATTTACTCAGAGTCTACGGATTCCGTTGCCTCCAAGTTCGCTTCCTGAGGTTGCCGTGGGTCGGCTATTTGATAGGCCTCGACTTCGAACGGGTTATCTAGATAGGCATCTCGCGATTGTAGCCAGCGGATAAACGACCAACCAAAATATGCCGGTAAAAAGAAGGGGCCCCAATGCTCGTATTGCCTGACATGAACCTGCTCGTGGGCGCGGCAACGGCACAAATCCGTGGGACTTTGACCAAGAATTACGTGACCTAACGTCATCGCGGCGGTGTTACCGCCCGGCGGAACCCGTTTGAGGAAACCCGTCACCAGGCCACCGAAAAATTCCACACAGCCCTCGCGAAACTGCATGCGTGTGCCAAAAGGCACCCCCAGCAAGCCAGCTACTAAGCCGAGGCTGGAATTTGGACTAGCCCAGACGATTTTTAGCAATTTCAGAAAAGCTTGTAGCACAGATAACCTTTTGTAAGGCAGCCAACTAATGTTGCCCGATCCCCGAAAAGTCCCAATTTAAGGTTAGCAATCCCGTCGTTAACGAAGCGAGGTGCTGTCACTTTGGAGAGGCATCAATATTTTGCTGGCATTATTTTGCAACGCCGAAACGATGCCGCCTGCTGAACGCAAACCATTGACATTCAATGATTTTCGCAGGAACTGCCCTGCGATAACAGGGTCGCAGGGAGCATTTAGCGGCAAAGTTTTACCGGGTTGAACGTAACTCTCTTTTAGAATCCCCCGCAATTTGGTCGAAAAATGAAAGGAGGCGACAGGTCTTTTGTTTTTCGCGGAAACGCCTGCGGAAGATCGGTCGGTTCGCCTGCCCGACAACATGCCCAGAGAACGGACTTCTGATGAGCGCACATCCTCGAGTCGCGTTGCTACGTGCCTACGCTGCTTCGCTTTTTCTTCTCGGTTACAGCCTTTGCACAGGTGTGCATGGTAACACGGGCCTCGAAGAGTTAAGACGAGTTCAGGCCAAGGTGAAAACGGTCGCTAGCGAAAAAATGAATGTCGTCGTTTCAGTCACGGATGGCATCGGTTACGGTTCGGGAGTCATTGTCAGCGAGGACGGATTGGTGCTCACAGCTGGGCATGTTTTGTTAACCGGAGGTACCGACCTGCGAGTTATATTTCCGGATGGGCGGGAGGCCCGAGCAGAGTCTTGGGGAAGAAATTTAAATGTCGATGCCGGCATGGTGCGAATCGTAGAAGCGGGGCCTTGGGATCATGCTGAGCTAGGTGATTCTAAGCAGCTTGAAAAAGGGGATTGGTGCATTTGCATGGGGCATTCGGGTGGGTACGAGTTGGGCCGGAGACCACCTGTGCGGGCGGGCCGGATTGTCGATTTTGAACCGAATCAACTGGTAACCGATTGTGCACTGATTGGCGGTGACTCGGGAGGTCCCTTATTCGATCTCGAGGGACGTGTTATTGGAATCCACAGTTCTATTGGAAGTTCCGTTGCCGAGAACCGTCACGTTTCCATTGCGGCCTTTCGTACTCACTGGGATCGTATGGTTGGTGGGGAAAAATGGGGCCAGCTACCCGAATTGGCAAGTGACAATGAGGCAACGCCCGAGCCAGATCAGGGTAAACGACCGTCCATGGGTATCCGAGTAGATCGCGCTTCGGATGTCGCCAAAATTCTTATCGTGCACCGCGGTGGTGCCGCTGAAAGCGCTGGGATTCAAACCGGTGATGTTGTTTTGGTGTTCAACAATATTTTTGTGAATGACGCTTTACACTTGATTGATCTGGTGGCCCAGTGCTCACCGGGAGAAAGCGTATCCCTGACGATTCTTCGGGGCGAAAACGAAATGAATAGAACCGTCACGTTAGGTGACCGTTAGATCGAGTCGCTCTTGCTTTGTGGTTGCGGGACAAGCAAGTTTGATTGAGATAGTGATGCCTGCCGTTTGTACCGTAGCCAACAAGGATGTGAACCGAATGTTTTGCGATATCAAACAGGCGCGATGGTGCGTTGTGAAATGTATTTTTACCGTTGCGATGATGTTGTTAATCCCCTTGGATTTGCCGGCCCAAGAGCTATCGGAAGAGATGCGATCCACATTCCAAGAAATGCTGCCTCAACTCGATGAGGATTTGCAGGTTAAGGTTCGCCAGGCAATGCAACGGAATCGTGACTACCTAGAATTGACTCCGGACCAATTTGAGCGATTCCGAGACCATCCAGCTAACCCATTTGAGGGTTGGGATGGCATTGACCCGACTACCATTAACGGTCTGATACGGTTGCGTTTTGAAACCCAACCCATTCGAAGTCGAGTACCTTGTGAGTTCGAGCGACAGTCCAGTGAGTTGATGAGGAGTGCTCAGGGCGTGGTGGGACGTTCCAACGCAGGCACGGTGGTGGTCTCGGATGGAAAAACGCAAATTGCCTTGGGAACTGTCGTTTCACCGGAAGGGCATGTGGTTACGAAGTTGAGCGAGCTGGTGGATTGCCCACAACTGTTTTGCCGCTGTTTTGATGGACGTAAATGGTCGGCTAAATTGGTCGCTAAGAACCAAGCGAATGACATTGCGATCCTGAAGATTCCAGAGATGCAATTGCCGCCGGTGCAATTTGCAACGGAACAACCCGACGTGGGTGGATTTATTTTTTCCACAAACGGTGAACCCTTGCCTATGGCGTTTGGGGTTTATTCCAATCCGCCCCGTTCTTTAATTGGCGAGAATCAGGCTTTTTTGGGTGTCAAGCCAGTCGATGATCAGGCCGGGGTACGCATTGTAGAAGTCACGATCGGCAGTTCAGCGGATGTGATTGGGCTCAAAGTGGGGGATGTTTTATTGGCGGTGAATGGAGCGACGCTGAAGAATGTCCAAGCTCTCGTTAATGAAATCCGCAAGAATCAACCTGGGGATAAAATCCTCGTAGATTTTTCACGCGACGGTGTCACCGGATCGGCGACCGCGACATTGGCTGGCCGGAACGTTGGCGGACCGACCGCTGATCGATTTGCACAAATGAAAACATTTGGTGCCATCCAAAGCGACCGCCGGTCAGAGTTCCCATTGGTTTTCCAGCATGATACGCCTTTGGTACCTGAGCAGTGTGGTGGGCCAGTAACCGATTTGAATGGAAAGGTCGTCGGTATTAACATCGCACGGGGAGGGCGGGTTGCCAGTTACGCAATTCCCGCAAATCACGTGCAACAACTTGTCCGCGAATTATTACGTCCCAGCGTGGCCTCCAAAGATCTGGATTGATCGTTTTGCTGACTGCGTGAGTCTGCTCGAAGCGTGAGTCTGCTCGAAACTAAGGGTTTGGATTCAGCAGTAGCGTGTTTAAGGTGCGCATGCCAATGCGGCGGCCAAAATCGGGTTTCTCCAAATTGAAAGCGATGTCCAGGTGCGGCCACTTCTCAAAAATCGCACGCAATGCGATGCGGGCTTCCGTTAGGGCTAAGTTCATACCTAGGCAAACGTGCGGGCCGCTGCCGAATGTCATATGTCGATTGGGAGAACGGTTGCGTTGGAACTGAGTTGGTTCAACAAACTCCTGCGGATCAAAATTTGCGCTTCCCAAGCAGGGAATGATGATTTCTCCGCGACTGAGTCGCTGCCCGTGAAATTCTCTGTCACGATTTACAAAACGAGGTTTGGCTACGTGGATGACGGACGTCCAGCGCAGGATTTCGTCGATGGTGGCGGGGGCCTGCGACCAATCTCTGGTCAACGCAACTTTCTCATCTTCCAACTGCAGCAAAGTTAAAAGACTATTGCTGAGCAGATGTAGGGTGGTTTCATGACCCGCCAGTAATAACAAGAGGGCCGTGGAGAGGAGTTCGTCTTTTTGCAATCGTTCACCCTCCGCCTCTGCCTCAACCAAAGAGGTGATCAATCCAGGCCGAGGATGTTTTCGCACCAGTGCGAATTGTTCTTCGAGGTAGTTGAGGGTGCGATTCATCATCGGGAGCAGCTTTAATATTCCGGTAGCCGACCTGACTCTCGACATGCCGGAAAACCAATTCATAAATTTGGGGCGATCCGATTCGGGCAAACCTAATAGTTCGCAAATGACAGCTAATGGAAATGGTCGACAAAAACCGGAAATGAAATCGATACCCCCAGCTGGGTTTTCAAGATCGGATTCCATACCCTGCAAATGCTGAATCGCAATTGCTTCGATACGTTTTTCCATGTGGTTAATGTTTTGCCGCTGAAAGGCTTGGGAGACGAGCGTGCGTAGGCGGCGATGGTCCTGTCCGTCACGCGTCAACATGTTGTTAAGGAATAACCGCTTAAATTTGCGGGGTAGGATGCGTTGAATCCAAATCTGATTCTTTCGCCCTGCAATTCGCGGATCGCGAACAAAGTCTTGTGTGTTGCGCAAAGTCTCGGAGACGGCTTCCCAAGAAGTTGCGACCCAGGAAGTTCCCATGATCGGCAAGCGGCTTTGAAAAACGGGGCCTCGTTCTAATATCTTGCTAAAAGCGGAACCAGGATTTTGTCGTAATTCTAAATGGTTCAGATCGAAACCTGATGCAGTACGCTTATTTAGGATGGGCATGCCGTATTTTCCGCACTCGTATTAGGACGCACTGACCGTGATGCAAAATGTGATGAGCGTTTATTTCCTTCAGGTTGAGATAAATCGCGTCGCAGAAAATCAGAGTGTGAGGGAATTTAAGAGTGCGAAACCAGCTTCAGTGAGTGTACCCATCGATCGCACCTCAAGCAAAATCGGCGTGGTTTACCGGCGGGGTTCTGGTAATGAAAAAACGGCCACCTGATGTCAGGCGGCCGTTTTTCATTGGGCAGTGCCATAAAAGCACTGTGAGGTATTTCATTCAGATATGTGGTCGCCGGACCGGCGACAGGAGGCTTAGCTGCCTCACGTGTTTTTTACGACACCTCAGCCACCGGAGGAAGTCTGAGATGGATTTTTCGATTCGGACTTTGTTTTCCGCGAATCGAGATAGGGGACCACAAAAAACATGTAGGCACAGGTGCCTGTTGTTAATGCAATTGCAATAATCACTTCTGTCATAGTCGTTTCCGATACTCGTTCAAGCCATGCTTTGTTACCACACCTATGTTAATGTCTAGCTTGATTCCAAGGAAGTCAGAATGGAGTTTTGCGGCTATCCGAGAACGGATTAGGGGGTGGAAGGGGGCCCGCTGGTCGTTTTTTTGAAAAAAGCCCGGTTTAGGTACCATCCCATCAGAAAGAGGGCTGCGAGCAGGGAAAGGGTCGTTACCACAAACATGGGAGGATTGTCGACCTCTTGGACTAAATAGGAATAGGCCATCCCAGCGGGGAACTGTCCTATCAAGGTTGCCAAGAAGAAGCTCCAAAATGGCATTCTCACGATCCCCGCGATGTAGCTGATCGGGTCAAATGGTACGAAGGGAATCAATCGAGCAACCAAAACGGTTTTGCCGCCGTGCTCATTAAAAAAATGTTCGTAGTGTTTGATGGTGCGTTTAGGCAGCAGCGTGTCGGTGACGAAAGTACCGTACCCCCGGCCCAGTCCGTAGCAGATTGCTGCCGCGACGTTGGCTGTGAAAATAGAGTAGAGGCCGCCCCAAAATGGCCCAAAAAGAAAGCTGTTGGTAGCGGTCACTAAAACCGCAGGGATGGGAGCCGCAATGGCTTGAACGATCATGAGCGAGCCAGTTAGCAAGGGGGCCCACCAGCCCAATGAACTTCCCCATTTTCTTAAACCCTCTAGATCTCTGTGCCACAACAAGTCGATGCCCTCGCTCATCGACCCGCGGAGTTCAGGAGAGACTGCCCAGGCCAACCCCAACGCGAGCAAGGGCACTAGGGAGCCCAAGCGGATCCACAAGTCAAAGCGGTTTTTATCGTTTATTTCCGGCAATTGTTCAGGCATGGATTCGAGGAACGGAAAGGGAGGCTTCGCTTTCACCGTGATATGGTAAAGTGGAGCTCTCCGTTAGTCGCTTGTTGGCGGTATGAGCTGTCATGCGAGGTATCGTAACACACTGCCCCGAAATCACGAGAATCCCTCGGTATGTTCGAACGTCGTTCGTTAAAAATTCCCATCACTCTTGGCATCACGATGATCGTCGTGTTGGTGGTGTTGATTGTCGGATGGATCTTGTTGGCGGTTTTCGGCGCCATGCGGGAAAATCAAAATGCGGCTGCTTACTGGATTGTGCTCTCGGTCGGTTCTTCGCTGTTTGTATTGTTGTTGGCAGGCACGATTGTTTACCTCGTTCTGTCGGTGAAAAGCGTTAATCTTAATCGTCGGCAATCCAATTTTGTGGACAGCGTAACGCACGAACTTAAAAGCCCCATTGCTTCGCTGAAACTTTATTTGCAGACTCTGAAACGTCGTCAGATCAGCGAGCAGGAGCAAAAAGACTTCGTTAAATACATGCTAGAGGATGTGGAGCGTCTCGACACCTTGATCACTCATTTATTAGCCGTTGGCAATATTGACCAAAGTTGTATTGATAAAGACAGTGAACCGATAAAATTGCACGAGATGGTGCGAGAGGTTTCGGATTCTGTCTGTCTGAGGCATCGTGTTGAACCCACGGTCGTGCGCACGAATTTATCGCCCTGCATCGTGCAATCCAATCGTGTTGACTTGGACATGATATTGAGCAATCTAATTGACAATGCCATCAAGTATGCGGGTGAGACACCCGATGTGGTGGTAACTTTGGAATCCAACGCAACCTTTGCCATCATGCGGGTTGCCGATAACGGAGGGGGGATTCCTCGTCACATGAGGCGCAAAGTGTTTGGCCGATTCGTGCGTCTCGGCTCTGAATTAGAACGTGAAAAACCCGGCACAGGATTGGGGCTGTACATCGTAACGACGTTGGTGCGGGGAATGGGGGGGAATATCGATGTCACGGATTCCGATTTAGGTGGTGCGCTGTTTACCGTGACATTGCCCTTGAGTAATTATCACGAGGTCGATCGCGAGGAATTACCAGATCAACAAACCGGACTGGAATCAACGACACCATGAGCGATAAATATCACATCCTTGTCGTCGAAGATGAGCATCACTTAGCGGTAGGCATCAAGTTCAATCTGGAGGCGGAGAATTACGATGTCACGGTCGCCGACGACGGACGCCTGGCGCTAAAGATTATCTCAGAAGCACCGGACCGGTTTGATTTGTTGATTCTCGATGTCATGTTGCCGGGGATGAACGGTTACGATTTGTGTGAGACGCTTAGGAAAGACGGATTTACGCTGCCTATTCTTATTCTCAGTGCACGAACGCTCAGCGAAGATAAGGCCCGAGGGTTCGACGCGGGTGCAAATCAGTACCTTGTCAAACCCTTTGAATTGGATGAGTTGCTAAGTCGAGTCAAGAACTTGATGGCAATGGTCACGAATGGAAATACGGCGACAGTCAACCATGCCGATTCATCCAAACCGACGGAAGGAGGGGACGAGTTCCGTTTCGGCAATAGCTTTATTAATTTCGCCACTTTCGAGGTAGAAGTGGCTGGTCAGGCGGTGAAAATGACTGCACTGCAAATGAAATTATTGAAATATTTTGTGGAGCATCAGGGACGCGTCATTCCGCGAGCGGAATTGTTGGAAAACGTTTGGGAAATGCCCGGCAGTGTGCAGACGCGAGCGCCCGACCAATTTATCAGTTTGTTGCGGAAGACATTCGAAGCAGACCCCGCCTCCCCGGTGCATTTTCTTACTATTCGTGATGCCGGCTACCGCTTCGTACCGCAGCCCGAAGAGGGCTAGGAAGAACCATGGGGTTTGCGAAACGTCGCAAACGGAGGCACCTCGATAGTGCCTCCGCAGGAAACAGAGCCAGGCATTTGCGGCCGCCTGACAAAACCCTCGCTGAGTCGCCGGGCAGCCACAGCACTGACTCACTATTCAGAGACGTAAACCACCGTCGTTTTAGGCGGCAGTATTAATTGGCTGCTGTCGAGGCTGGGCCCATCAAGCAATTGGTAAAAATCCTTGGGAGACTCTGCCGAAGTATCGACAAACCTATTCCACGCTCGTCTCTTAACGACATGAGGGATGGTGAATTCGACCTCTTCCATTTCTGGGTTAAGTAACATGAAAATGTCGCTGCCCGCGCCGGTCGGATCTTCCGAGGCGTGAGGTGCCCCCAACAGGCAACTCATGGGAAGGTCGGTCGAATGCCAATCCACAGTGCTCGCGGTGCAATCGAACCATGTCACATCGGCAATCAGGCGATCGACAATTTTTTGTCCGGACAAAAACCAATGCCGTCGCACGGAAGGTTGACCCCGGCGGAAGTGGATTAAGCCTCGAGCGAATCGGAGTAAACCTTCGTTCTCTTCGACCAGTTTCCAGTCAAACCAACTGGTTTCGTTGTCTTGGCAATACGCATTGTTATTGCCATCTTGCGTTCTGCGGCATTCATCCCCAGAAACGATCATCGGCACGCCTTGGCTCATCATCATGGTTAAGAGCATGTTTTTGATTTGCCGCGTGCGAAGACTTTTCACCTCTTCCGAATCGGTGGGACCTTCACAACCGAAGTTGAAACTATGGTTGTTGTTATCACCATCTCGATTCTCCTCGCCATTCGCGAGGTTATGCTTGTCGTTGTAACTGACAAGGTCATTGAGTGTGAATCCATCATGCGATGTGACGAAATTGATGCTGCAGTAGGGTGGGCGGCCACCAGATTCGTAGAGATCGGCGGAACCCGATAAACGGGTTGCCATAGCACCACGCAGCCCTCGATCACCCGACCAATAACGACGGACGTCATCACGGTAGCGACCATTCCACTCGGCCCACCGATCGCTTGAGCCGAATGTACCCACTTGGTAAGCACCGGCAGCATCCCAGGCCTCCGCGATAATCTTTGTGTCGGCCAGCATGGGATCTTCCGCGATGGCCTCGACCAAAGGCGGATTGGCGACCAGGTTTCCGCTACGGTCACGGCTAAGAATGGAAGCTAAATCGAAACGGAAACCGTCAATGTGGTAGTTGTGGACCCAGTGCCGCAAGCAATGGAAAATCATTTCGCGAACAATGGGATGGTTCCCGTTGATGGTGTTGCCGCAACCCGAGTAGTTTTTGTAGTACCGCGGGTCTTCCTCCAGCATGTAATAGACGGAGTTTTCCAGGCCTTTAAAACTAAGCGTCGGGCCCAAGTGGTTACCCTCACAGGTGTGGTTGAATACCACATCCAGAATCACCTCGATTCCAGCTTGGTGAAGCTCCTTCACCATTTGCTTGAATTCGTTGACCTGACCGCCGGGTGACTGATCGGCTGCATAGCCTCGATGCGGTGCAAAGAAGGCCATGGGGTCATACCCCCAATAGTTTTTTCGGTCCGGTTTGCTGCCATCAAAATCCATGATGGGGAATTCATGGACCGGCATTAATTCTACGGCAGTCACACCGAGGGATTGCAGGTAGGGAATTTTTTCAATCACACCCTGATAGGTTCCAGGACTGGAGACACCGCTCGAATCGTCCTGTGTGAAACCCTTGACATGCAACTCGTAAATAACGGTTTCGGAAAGTTTGCGGTTCAGGTGCCGATCACCTTCCCAGTCGAAATAATCATCGACAACGACGCACTTAGGTGGCCTAAGAATGCCATCCTGAGAGGGTTGGAACGTACCTGCCAGGGCTCTTGCGTAGGGATCAATCAGGCGGTTTTGTGACTGAAATCTCTGCCCGCCGGCTGGAATGAAGGGGCCTTCCGCCTGGAAGTGGTAAAGCGTGCCCGGGCCCAAGTCCGGTACAAAGATACTCCAGATATCTCCCCAGCGGTCGGTGTTGGGGTCGAAGCTAATCACCTCTGATGGTTCCCGATCATCAACGTCGTTATACAACAGCAGACGCATCGCAGTCGCGTTGCGGGAAAAAACAACAAATTGGGTCCCATGATCATGCAAAACTGCCCCGTAAGGCAGTAGATGCATGAATTGGAGGTCGGGATGTGTGTGCCGCATAATCTTCAGCATCTGGTGGGAAACTCTCGGTGGTGGTGGAACTAGTCAGCGTCCGCAACAGTACCACTTGCCAGCAAGTTGTCCCAAAATTACCAAGTTAAGAATAAAAAATCCGGCCAAACCCGTGGCGGTGTTGCGCTGAATGGCAGTCAGCGAAGCTAACCAAGGGTGCCGGAATACGAGCATTGTAACGAACGGGCAAAGAATCGGAATGCGGCAGGGTTTTCTTGCCCTAGCCACGTGTTCACGAGAGCGGGGTCGTAAATTACATTGTCGATCTGACAGCCGATAACCAACTCTACTGGATTTCCATAAACCATGGCAAAAAAACAACAAAGCAGCGGCGTTTCCTACAAAGATGCTGGGGTTGATTTGGAGGTTTACCAACAGTCCATGGCAAGATTGCCAGGCCTGATGCACCGAACTTTTTCACCACGCGTGATGAAACTGGATGGTGGTTTTGCCGGCCTGTTCCAACTAGATGCCGGCAAAGGGTGGGCGAAAAGAAATTACAAAGATCCCGTTCTAGTTTCTGGCACCGACGGTGTTGGCACCAAGCTTAAGATCGCCAAATTGATGAAACGCCATGACACGGTGGGGATCGACCTTGTGGCCATGTGTGTTAACGATGTGATCTGCTGCGGCGCCGAGCCACTTTTTTTCCTCGATTATGTCGCTATGTCGCATGATGATCCTGACACCTTGGAGCAAATCGTGACAGGAATCAGCGAAGGGTGCAGCCAAGCCCAGTGCGCTTTACTCGGCGGCGAAACGGCGATCATGCCTGATCTCTATAAAAAAGGCGATTACGATCTAGCCGGTTTTCATGTCGGTGTCGTGGAGAAACGAAAACTTATCGATGGAACCAAGATAAAGCCTGGAGATGTGGTCTTGGGGTTGGCATCTACAGGAGTCCATTCGAATGGCTTTAGCTTGGTTCGTAAGATCGTTTTCGAAGCGGCCGGTCTCAAGATTCGCTCCCATATCAAAGCCTTGGATACGACCGTTGGAGAGCTGCTGCTGACACCCACTCGGATCTATGTGCCCGTTCTGAATCAGGTCCTGCAAAATACTCGATTGGCTTCGGCGGTACACGGGCTCGCCCATATCACGGGCGGTGGCATGGCGGAAAACATTGAACGCGTGTTGCCGAAAAATGTTGATGTGAAGATTGACGGAAAGTCGTGGGAGATTCCACCCGTCTTTCCTTGGCTAAAGAGTCTTGGGAAAGTTACCCCCGCCGAAATGTACCGCGTCTTTAATATGGGAATTGGAATGGCGGTTATCGTTAAGCCAAGCTCAGCCAAGCGGATTCAAAAAATCGCCAGCGAAGCCGGGATTGAGAATTGGCAAATCGGCG
>JAAEPL010000586.1 GCA_024232675.1 Planctomycetaceae bacterium | reverse complement strand
TTTCTTGCACCAGCTGACCGGGAGTCCACCCAATGACACCCATCGCCACGCCATGGATGTCTCGTTGATTCTTTACGCTGAGCACGAGTTCAATGCCTCGACCTTTACCGCGCGTGTTTGTGCTGCCACTCGCTCGGATATCTACTCGGCGATTACTGGCGCGATCGGAACTTTACGTGGACCTTTGCACGGCGGTGCCAATGAAGCGGCCATGGAATTGATCGAGAAATTCCAGACGGTCGAAGAGGCAGAGGCTGGGATTTTACAAATGCTGGCCGATAAAGACCTTATCATGGGATTTGGGCATCGCGTTTATACGGTTTCTGATCCTCGCAATATCATCATTAAAGAATTCGCTGAAAAGCTCTCTCAAGATGTCGGCGATAATGTCTTGTATCCCGTCTCCGATCGAATTGCCGACATTATGTGGCGGGAAAAGAAGTTGTTTCCTAACTTGGATTTCTTTAGCGCGTCCGCCTACCACTTTATGGGTGTGCCGACCGCGATGTTCACGCCAATTTTTGTATTGTCACGCGTCACTGGGTGGTGTGCTCATGTCTTCGAACAACGGGCTGACAATAAATTGATTCGACCTGGGGCAGAGTACATCGGACCCGATTCAAGAGATTTTGTGCCTCTCGATCAACGTTAAGGTTGAGCTAGTGTCGGAGATTTTCGATGCGAAATCGGACGGATTCATGAAAGCAGGTGTGGTATCTCCCGCCTGCTTTTTTTGTGCCCTTGTTGGGCTAGATTGAGTTGGTGATGTTGAGCTAATGAACAACTCAGATGCACGATCCGACCATTTCAGCGTCGCCCTTTAGGCCATTGCAGGTTTACGTTTGTCGGTCACGTTGGCTTGTAGGATCGACCAGTTCAAGCTGGCCTCGGTGCGTTGCAGTAGGATCGATTGCAAGCCATTTCTGGCTTTCTCGACATCGGTAAAGAGCGTGGCGGAAGTCGGGGAAAGTTCCTGCCAGGCACTGTTTTCTTTTACTTGGGCTAATCGCTTTAACGGAAACGCGGATTCACCAACATACAAAGCGCGGTTGGCTGACCACACGATATAGACACTCGGTCGATCCAGTTCACTGGCTTTGATCCGCGATAACGGGGTTCGTTTCGGCATCTTTTTCGTCAGCCATTCGGCAAATTGTTTTTCAGCCAGATTTCTCGATTGGCTGGCACGTTTACGAATGGAGAGAGCCGCCCAGCGATAATCCTCAGCGGCGTAACCCGGTGCGAATTGTTCCGCAATTCGATCAAATTCGGCACCGTATTCGGGGCTGCAGAGCACCTCATCAAGGGTCAATCCGTAGTCTACGGAAAGCAAACGCATGCTGATTTCACTGGCGAAGCTAAAGGCGTCCATGGATCGAAATGTCAATCGAGACCGTTCTCGGGTCGCGGTGGCCAGTTTGCCAGCTTTTCGTAATCGCAATAACGTCTGATTCCAAAGTGTGGGATGTCCCTCGAGACCCGCCGCACGACAGAATTCGATGAACTGCCGATCTAGATCGGGACGGCATAAAAGGTGATCGACAGAATAACCATCACAGGTTTTTGCGTAAGCCTTGGCGATTGTTTTCTCAAGTTTGGCTTGAGACTTGGTGGGAGCTTTGCCTTTTTTCTTTTCTGAGAAACCGGTGTTTCTCTGGCGTCCTCGAGATGTTTTCGGGGCGCTTGTCAAAGGGTTTTCCGGGCCGTTCAAGGCATCGCCAATATTGATGTCATCCATACGTTTGTTGATGTAGGTGACATATTCGGGGGACAGTTCGAAACCCATCCATTGCCGCGCCAGTTTTTTCGCAACCGCCAGCGTGGTACCGCTGCCACCGAAGGGATCTAACACGGTCTCTTGGGGGTGGCTGCAGGTCCGAACAATACGACCGAGTAACTGTTCAGGCATTTGGCAACCGTGAAATCCCTGTCGTTCCTTAAAGGTCCCGGCGACTCTTGCGAAGTACCACGTGTCATGGTCCGCCGAGAAACTCCGAGGCGCATCCTGTGGGCGGAAAATCCACGTGTTGTCTGGCAGTCGACCTTTGGGGTTCGCTCTTGCGTCCGCATAAACCAGTTGGCGTGCCGAGGGCACTCGGACTTGGGGGTTATCCGAATTGAAGGTGAAGTTTGCAGGATCTTTCACAAAATGAAAAAGATGGGTGTGGGAACGGCTGAATCCCTTGCGACAGTTAACACCAAATGTGTAATACCAAATGACCCAGCTGCGGCATCGAAAGCCCGCGTTCTGCGATGCAATTTTTAGCTCGGCGGCGAACTCGTCACCGATCGCCAGCCAGAATGTGCCATCCGGCTTGAGGCAATCATAGACTCCTTCGATCCACTCGTTGCACCAAGTCAGGTAATCGCCCGCCTGTTGCTTATCATCGTAGACATCGTATTCGTAACCAATGTTGAATGGCGGATCGGCAAATACGAGGTCAACTGAGCCTGGCTGTACCTCTCGCAACAGCTCAACACAGTCCCCTTGGTACAACTTGTTCTTTTGCAGTTCCACGACGCACTCGCAAAAATTTCACTCGGTGATCAAACACGCCTCCCCATTGTCGCTGATTTGAGCAACTTGAAAAGGGTTTGGGGGCAGTCGAATTCTAGTCAACGTCGTGGGTTTCGGCCCAGCCGTCGAGCTTAGTGGCGGCGTGGCCGGTTATTTGTCCCCGAGATCTGCACCTTCGCTTTTGGATCTTCGATGATTTCGTTATGCTAAAAACACAATATCGTTTTCGTCATTCTCCCTCACTGTTGAGTTTTCATATGAGTTTCCATCGCTTCGTCCCCCTCGTGTTGTTTGTTTTGACGTTGGTTTGTGGGCTTGAGCAAGCGAATGGCTTCCAGGCCTGGACGTCTTTTCAGAATGGTGGGTTGGTTTCGGCAGAGCCGGTCATGCCCACCAGTTGGTCACCAAGCGAGGGCCTGAAATGGAAGGTCGATTTGGTCGGGTATGGCCAGTCCACGCCGGTTGTGTTCGATAATCAAATTTATGTCACGTCGATTTCGGGGCCTGAAAAAGAGCAGGTGCATGTCCAGGCTTTTGCAACTGACAGTGGCAAGGAGGTGTGGCAGTATGAGGCAAATAATAGCACTCCTGAAAAAAACAACTCTTATGTCAGCCGAGCTGCACCTTCCCCGGTCTGCGATGCGGAGGGTGTGATTTGTTTTTTTGAGGGTGGAAATCTGGTCGCCCTCACTCATGAAGGTACCGTGCGCTGGGAGATGGATCTGACGAAAACGCAAGGCGACGTCAAAGCACGCCACGGAATTGCTGCTTCCCTGGAGCACAATAAAGATCATGTTTTTGTCTGGGTGGAACGTGAAACGGATCCGTATGTACTGGCTCTTAAAAAAGCGGACGGCAAAGTGGTCTGGCGTTCAGCCGGTTTGGGGACAACTTCTTGGTCAAGTCCAAGGTTGATAGATGTGGGGGAATCTCAGCATTTGGTTTTGAGCGGCAGTGGCAAGATCGCCGGGTTGGATCCAGTGACCGGAAAACGCCTATGGGATTTCACAGATATTGGTGGGAACACGACTCCCACGCCGGTACAGGTCGGTAACGGTCGATTTTTGATTGGCGCTTCCGCTGGTCGTGGGGAAGCCGCCGATGGCAAAACCGCGAAATCCAATGGCGTGGTGCAGATTGAATCCAAGGGGGACGATTATGAAGTTTCATGGCTGTGGACCGCAAAGCGTGCCACCAGCTCATTCGGCTCGCCCATGTTTCACGACAATCGCGCTTATTTTGTCAATCGTCAGGGTGTGGTCTTCTGTCTAGATACAGAAACAGGCGAGGAGGTTTATGCCCAACGAGTCCCCAGTGGCAGCGTTTGGGCTACGCCCTTGGCATTGCATGGCAATGTTTATCTGTTCGGCAAAGGTGGGGTGACGACCATTATTGAAAGCGCCGATGAATTAGAGGAGATCGCCACCAACGATTTGTGGGAGGCGACTTCGCAGCGAGCGGGCGCGATGGGTGGTCCCGTTCTCTATGCGGCCACACCGCTTGCGGACAGCTTGGTATTACGCCGCGGTGATACCTTGTACTGCGTTGGTAAGGCGGCCGAATCGAAATAGGTATTCAGACGGAAACAGCAGAGAATTGATCCAGATACTGTTCGGCGTTTTGTAGATGTCGCTGCTTCTTTTCCGGATCCATCTTCTTTGCCATGCTGCACATCATCGCCCAACGGGGGTTCTTCCCTAGTGCGTCGGAGTGATTCAAAATCCAACGCCAGTAAAGACCGTCCCAGATGTCGCACCACGGAGCTGGTTTGTAGTGGCTCATCTTACGTACGTATGAGGAACCCGAAAAATAGGGCTTGGTGGTAATTAAGCCCCCGTCGGCGTTTTGGCTCATGGCATAGGCGTTGGGGACCATCACCCAGTCGTAACTATCGACAAACATCTCCATGAACCAACGATATATCTCATCGGGATGGAATTCACATAGAAACATAAAGCCGCCAAGCACCATCAATCTCTCGATGTGGTGGCAGTAGCCGGTTTTGAGAATACGCTGGATGGTATCGTCGATGGGCAAGATCCCGGTCGTGCCATCATAAAACGATGCTGGGATTTCGTTGTGATGGTCCCAGTAATTTGTCGTCCTCATGGCGACCCCGAGGTCGAGATAACAGGCACGCATAAATTCTCGCCAGCCGATGATTTGGCGTACAAAGCCTTCCACCGAGTTGATGGGAGTGTCATGCTTTTCCGCATGCTTGGTGGCGGCCTTGATGATTTGCTGGGGGGTCAGTAAACCAACATTAAGCATCGGCGTAAGCACGCTGTGCCATAGCCACGACTCACCTTCGACGATCGCATCTTCGTAATCACCAAACTGGTCGAATCTCTGCTTTAAGAATTTGGTCAGCCAATTGGCAGATCCACGATGCGAGGTCGGGTAGTACAGGTTTTCTAACGAACCCGGGTTGTCAGCGAATTTTTCGTTGACGTACTGCCGCGCCGCTTCATCAATCTCGTCATGCTTGAGTTGGGGGAGATTAGGAATCTCGCTGAGCATTTTCTTGGGAACTTTTTTTCGATTCGCTTCATCGAAACTCCATTGCCCGCCTTGGGGTTCGTCGCCGTCCATCAAAACATCTAAACGTCGCCTTTGCCATTTGTAAAAGTCGGCCATGAACCAGCGCTTTTTCCCTGCGCGATATTCCACGTTTTCGGCAGTCCGGTTGATGAAGTAGTCGGTGTCTACAACTTGCAACTCGATCTTGGCGTGCGTCGTAACGAATCGATCGATTCTCTTTTGGAGCATGCAATCCGTGGGGTCGCCGATGATCAGTTGCGTTTTTGTTTTACCGCACACTTTTTTCAAATGAGTTTGCAGGGACTGTCTTTTTGGATCGTAATCCAGATAGCTGACTTTATATCCGTCTTCACGCAGCGTCTCGGCGTATCGTTTCATGCTGGCCCGATGGAGCCAAAGTTTCTGCTTGTGAAACTTCGCTGAGTAATGCCAATCACCAAAAAATAGACTGTCCTCGATCAGTACAACCTTGTCCGGTTCTTGGTCCAAACCCGGATGTTTCTGGAAAAGTTGATGCGGAAAGACAAGAAGAATTTTTTGCATGGTTTGCTCGTGAAAATAACTGCCGGATTTTCGAGCTTTCTGTCCGCATAGCGCTACACTTCGCTCTCTTTGTTATCCTACACACCGTAAATTGTCGGCGACGTTAACGCGGCGAGGTTAGCCCGTTCCCTATGTCGATAGTTGCAAGGCCTGCCGGCAATCGTTACGTTGTCGTCGTTCTTTGGGAGGGCAAAATGAAATATGTGTACTTGCTTGGCCTGATCGCAAGTTGCGTGGGGTTAGCGGGTTGGCAACCGCAAGATTCGGCTGCGAAAGCCGAAATTCAACAGGAAATCACTCCTGGCACGATCGTCTCACACAAGAAACGGCTTGTGCACCTCGTGTGGTTCAAAACGAAGGAAGGATTTGACCATGACGCGTTTGTGAAAAAACTCCAGAAACTGGATGACATCGAAGTGGTTAATGATTTTGAGGTGGGGAGTTTTGCGAATCTGAACGACCCACGGGCGATGTCGGATTTTGAGCTGGTTATGCAGATGAGTTTTGAGAGTGAGGCGGATTATCGCAAATATCAATCGCACCCACTCCATCTTCAACTCAAAAAAGAGATCGGTGGATTTCTCAACGGACCACCGGTGACTTACGACTATTGGTCAGAGTGAACGAAGTTTTATGTAACGTTTGGGGTCTGATTACCCAAACGATAATTTAGTTATCAAGCCCGGATTCGAAGCAATGCAAAAAAACATCTACTTGGTTTCCAGTGGGGATCTGCGTTTGTCCGCCAACCAGGTCTGTTGGCCTGCTCAACAAGCCATGGAAAATGCTCTTCAGGCAGTTCTGCATGGGAAAGGTTTCGAGTTGGTCCGCGCTCATCCTTTCAAAGAGGACAAGCAGCATGGCTTCATAGACAGTCAGCGAGAGGGGATGGAGGTGTTTCGGTCTATCCCTGCGGATGCTCCCTTGATTGTGGCGGAAGCGGTTTGGCAGTACTCACACCACGTGTTAGCCGGATTGAGTAGCCACCGCGGACCAATTTTGACGTTGGCGAATTGGTCGGGACAATGGCCTGGTTTGGTGGGTATGTTGAATCTCAACGGTTCGCTTACCAAGGCAGCTGTGGATTACTCGACATTGTGGAGCGAGGATTTTACAGACGCATATTTTGATACCCGCCTTGAGGAATGGTTGCGCACGGGCAACTGCCAACATGAAATCGCCCATGTCCGTGGTTTTGAACCTTCTGCAATAGATGCCGATGCGGCCGAGTTGGGCAAGTCACTCGCCGAAGATTTGCGGAGCCGTAAAGCCATTATGGGTGTCTTTGACGAAGGCTGCATGGGGATGTTCAATGCCATTATCCCAGATCACTTATTGCATCGAACGGGAGTCTTCAAAGAACGATTGAGTCAATCCGCCTTGTATTTTGAATCAACACAGGTGCCCTTATCCGAAGCCGATCAGGTACGCGATTGGTTGGAGCAAAAAGGCATGAAGTTTCACACAGGTGAAAATCATGAAACGGATTTAACCGATGAGCAAATTCGTAAACAGTGCCAGATGTATATCGCCGCGGTTCGCATTGCCGATGATTTTGGATGCGATCTGATTGGAATCCAGTATCAACAGGGCCTTAAAGATTTGATGCCAGCCAGTGACTTGGTCGAGGGTACCCTGAACAACGCGGAACGTCCCCCGGTCACGAGTCGAGATGGTGAACGCGTGCTTTACGATGGGCAACCAGTCGTACACTTCAATGAAGTCGATGAATGTGCCGGGTTAGACGGTTTGCTGACCTACCGAGTGCAACAGGCCTTGGGTCAACCCGTGGAATCTACTTTGCACGATCTACGTTGGGGAGATTTTGATGCAACGGGAACGACGGATGAATATGTTTGGGTTTTTCTGATCAGCGGAGCCGCGCCTCCTGCCCACTTTATCGATGGTTGGAAGGGAGCCGATGGTCATCGGCAACCACCCATGTATTTCCCCAATGGTGGCAGCACGCTGCGAGGCATATCCCGGCCAGGCGAGATTGTCTGGTCACGAATCTATGTCGAGGATGACGCGCTTTGGATGGATATTGGCCGTGGTTCCGTGGTGGAATTACCAGCGGAAGAAACGCAGCGACGTTGGCAAGCAACGACGCCCCAGTGGCCAATCATGCATGCCGTCACCCATGGCGTATCCCGTGATCAAATGATGGCTCAGCACAAATCAAATCACATTCAGGTTTACTATTGCGATGATGAATCTACTGCAATGAAGTCGTTGCAAGCCAAGGCGGCTATGGCAACTGAATTAGGTATTCAAGTCAAAGTTTGTGGTGTGTAGTAATTCATGTCGCTCGCTCCTGGAAACTGCGGGCGAGCAGGCACAAAAAATAATCTCTTGGGCGGTGTGGAATAAAAGATGACAAAGCAAGGTTACTTGGGGATCGACGCGGGCACGCAAGGCCTGTCTGTTGTTTTTACGGATGCACAACTGAATGTGGTGGCCACCGGGGTGGGCGACTATGCCATGCTGCCTGAACTGGAGGAGGGCTCCTACGAACAGAATCCACAAGATTGGTTGACCGCTCTAAAGACGGCGATGGCGGACTTGATCGCTCAGTTGGGCGAAGTTCCAGACGTCTTGAGTATTGGGGTATCAGGCCAAATGCATGGTGAGGTGCTGACAAATGAACACGGTGATCCTCTCGGGCCTGCCCGCCTGTGGTGCGACAGTCGTAATGCTGATGAGGAACGCGAGTTGACCGAGGCATTGGGCGTCAAAATGCCCAAACGCATGACAGCTGTCCGTTGGTTGTGGACCACTCGCCACCAGCCAGAGAAGGCTCGCCAAGCGAAGCATTTAATAACCCCGGCGGGTTGGCTTGCTTTTCAACTGACAGGCGAGTGGAATCTGGGCATCGGCGATGCTGCCGGGATGTTTCCGGTTGATCAGGCGACTCTGGATTTCGATCAAGCCCTTTTGAGTCAGTACCAAGCCATGGTAGGGGATGAGTTTCCGGCGCTTGCTGAGTTGCTTCCGACGATAAAGAAAGCGGGCGAGTCATCTGGATGTCTGAATGAAAAGGGTGCCGAATTGATGGGATTGGCCAAGAGTACGCCGGTTGCCGCTGCCGAAGGCGACCAGCCCGCTGCCCTGGCAGGTTCTTTGATCGGTCAAGCTGGAATGGTTTCCGTTAGTTTTGGTACCTCCGTCTGCGCTAACTCAGTTGGTGACCGTGCCTTCCAAGGGGTCAGCCACGCCATCGATCATTTCTGCGCTCCAGATGGGAAACCGATCAATATGGTATTCCTGCGGAACGGAACGACATTTATGAATTGTGTCGTAGAGATGTTCGCGTCGGGGACCAAAGACGGTTCCACAACGGCCTTTGGTACCGTGATGCCATTAGTGCTGGAGGCTGATGCCGATTGTGGTGGTTTGTTAGCCCTGCCCTTTATGGATGATGAACCTGGTTTGGGAGTTGCCCGAGGCGGGACTGCCATGCTGGTTGGAATGAATCAAGACAATGCTAACGCGGGCAATGCAGTCAAAGCTGCGCTATTGTCAACGATGTTTAATTTGCGACAGGGTTCTGAAGTGCTCGATCATCAGGGCTATCCCCGTACCGAGTTAGTATTGACCGGAGGTTTGACTCTTACGCCCGAATTAGGCCAAATACTTGCTGACGTGTTTGACGCTCCCGTCAAATTGTTTGAGAGTGCGGACGAAGGGACTGGCTGGGGGGCGGCCGTGCTGGCCAAGTACCGTCATCGATGCATGAAAGAATCCAGTTTGTCGTGGGAGGATTTTCTTGCAACGATTGAATCTGGTAAGACGGTTCGGTTTGAACCGCGTGCAGACCAACATGCTCAATACAAACAGGCTTACCAGCGTTATCAATCTCTGTTGCAAATGCACAGTGGGCTGGATCAAGCTTTACAAGATCAACGAGACTGAAAATTTTCAGGGCAAGCTTTTATCTGCCCCGGTCGATTAAACGGTAAAGCTCGTCGACGCGCCTTTTGAGCGCTTCGATACCGGAAGGTTTTACGTTTCTATCTTTACGTTTCAGTGAAATGACGTCCTGATTAAGGTTGTCGATCAATTGCTTGTGGTACTGACGTTGTTTCTTTAAGTAGTCGATATCCTGCCATTGTTTGTCGTTGATTAGGCTCTGGTCTTTGATCTCCGTTTCGTTCTTGGCATTGTTTTTCAATTTGCCTCTCGGGATTTCACTGCGATCGTTCACGTCCGTCACGGCAACTTGTAGGGTTTGCAGTTGGAATTGAGCCTCCATCAGGGCAAGATTCTGTGCGTCTAGCAGGCTGGTAAGAGAATCGATGTTTTCCGCTGCTTGGGTTCTTCCCGTGTAGCAAATCCAAAGGGCGGCCAATGCAATGCCTACGGCAGCGATTACAAGGAACGTATTCGTCGATTTCATTTTTGCACTTTCGCAAAACCAACATCTGCAACAATCGTTTTATCTTACGAAAAGCACGGGGTTTCCCCCTATTGTTGGCGGGGATTTGTGCGGGTTTATCTTGGAAAACAAAAAATGTTATCTAGACTGAGGCGTACTAATATGACGTTTTCAATTTCTATCGCCCGCATCGGTATTCAGAATGAACTCGAAAAATTTCCTCAGTTGGATTGTTTTGCTCTGTGTTTGCTTCGGTTTTTTGACGAACGCAGCAGCCCAGTCGGAGGTGGATGAAACAGAAGCAGTTCTGGCTGGACATTCTTACCACGGTGAGGCATTTAACGAGGGGCCACGACAGCAAGCCTATTTAATGTCCGGTTTGGGACAGAGCCAATTTGAGGTTTCTACCAAGAATGCGGAGGCCCAGCAGTTCTTCAATCAAGGGGTCGATCAGCTGCACGGGTTTTGGTATCTCGAAGCCGAGCGATCATTTCGCCAAGTAGCCGTTTTAGATCCACAGTGCGTGATGGCCTTTTGGGGATTGGCCATGGCAAATGTCAACAACGAAGAACGCGCTCGGAAGTTTATTCAAGAGGGACTGCAGGCAATCGATAAAGATGCTGAAACGCCCACGCATGTGACGGAGAGGGAGAGAGATTACATTGAAGCCTTGGCGACGTTCTACGATGAGAAAACCAAGGATAAGAAGAAACGTCATGAAAAATACACCAAGCAATTAGAAGAGATCGTTCTTACCTACCCCAATGATATTGAGGGTAAGGCATTTCTGGTTTACCAAATCTGGATGAATAGTCGCGCGGGAATTCCGATATCCAGTCATGTCGCAGTGAACGCTCTTTTGGATCAGATCTTCGAGGCAAATCCCGAGCATCCCTCTCATCATTATCGAATTCACCTGTGGGATTATCGCAAAGCAGAGGTGGCACTGGAATCAGCGGCCAAGTGTGGACCGGCCTTGCCGGACATTGCCCACATGTGGCACATGCCGGGTCACATCTATTCCAAACTAAAACGATACCCCGATGCCGTTTGGCAGCAAGAAGCATCTGCTCGGATTGATCACCGTCACATGATGCACGATCGGGTACTACCAGATCAGATTCACAACTTTGCTCATAATAATGAATGGTGCGTTCGCAACCTGAATCATATTGGTCGCGTTAACGATGCGATTGATTTAGCCGCCAACATGGTTTCCATGCCGCGTCACCCCAAATACAACCATTTGAAAAATCGCGGTAGCACTTGGTACGGGCGAAAAAGGTTATTCGAAACGCTTAGTCGCTATGAAAGATGGCAGGATTTGATTGACCTTTGTCAAACCACAGTCTTGGAACCGACGGATGATGCATTGGAACAAGTCAGTCGCCTGAGGCACTTGGGGAGAGCCTACTACCGAACGGGTGATGAGACAAATGCAGCCACAGTCCACCAACAGTTGGAGGATCGCAAGCAGGCACTTCAGGAAGCTGAATCTAAACAACTGGCAGAGGCCGCAGACAAAGTCAACGAACAGACCACCGGGTATCGAGACTTAAGTCGCTCGATCTGTAGTTGGGTGCCTGCGAAATTACAGCGCGATTTGAAGCATCGTCTGAACAGCAAGATTCGGCAGGATCATCAGAAACGCCTCGCGGATTCCAAGAAAGCCGTCGAAAAGAAGATTGAAAAAGAAATGAACGTGCTGCGACGGGCCTTGGACGAAATGGTGGGATACCAGTTGCTGGCAGAGGAAAAGTATGTCGAGGCCGAGAAGAAGTTCAGTAAAGCAGGTGGAGTAGATGCCATTTACCGAGCGCGTTGTTTTCACCTGGCTGGTGACAATAAGAAAGCTGTTGAACAGGCACGGAAGTTTGTGAAGAGTCATCCTTTTGAAGTGCAACCGCAGGCCAACTTGGTTTCTCTCTTGTGGGACGCTGGTGAACATGAGGAGGCTCAAACGGAATTTGAAAAGCTCCGTGAAATTTCCGCCTCCATCGATTTGGATTCAAAGGTGTTTGCAAGATTGCAACCTGTCGCCAAGCAATGCGGCGTGGCTGATGATTGGCGGATGGCGTGTGAACCCAATGACGATTTAGGAAGCCGTCCGGAAATCTCATCATTGGGGCCGTTTCGCTGGAGGCCTTCGGAAGCACCGGAGTGGGAATTGGTTGATTCTCAGGATACAACGGTGGCTTCGAAACAATATCAGGGCCAACCGGTGGTGCTGATTTTTTACCTTGGGCATGGTTGTTTGCACTGTGCTGAACAATTGCAGGAATTTGCACCTCAGCAAAAAGCGTTTCTGGACGCCGGTATTGAAATGGTTGCGCTCAGCACGGATGACCAAGATGGACTGAAGAAATCGCTTGATTCCTATGGCGATGTGCCCTTGCCCATTCGTTTGCTGGCGAATCCAGAGTTGGATGTGTTCAAGCAGTTTCGTGCGTTTGATGAATTTGAAAACCAACCGTTGCACGGTACTTTTTTGTTGGATGCTGAGGGCAGGGTGCGTTGGCAGGACATTAGCTACGAACCGTTTATGGACGCTGAATTCTTGCTTCAGGAATCGCAACGCTTGCTCGGCCAGAACATTGATGAATAAAGGTTTCTCGTAGCTTAATCTTCACTCGGGCGAACGGTGCGTAGAAAAAAAGACTGGGAGTTACGGGAAACCCATGCCACACCGGAAGCGGTGTTTCGAACGCGTCGTCGCTTTGTCAGCGCTTTGGGCTTAGGCGCGGTAGGCGGTGCCTTGGGCGCGGCCGGGTTGCAACAAGTTACCCAAGCGAGAATCCTCCCCACGAAAGCGTTTACAGATTTTAGAGTCAATCCGGAATTTGTGGATGTTGGTCGTGCTCTGACCCGCGAAGACAAAGTCTTTCGTTTCAATAATTTCTACGAGTTTTCACTCGACAAACGCGCACCCATTCGACTGTGCCGGAATTTCAAGCTGGATCCATGGAAACTGCAAATTGATGGGTTGGTGAAAAAACCGATAACCCTTGATCTGGACGACATCCGAAAAATGGGACTGGAGCAAAGGGTCTACCGGTTTCGTTGTGTCGAAGCTTGGGCGATGACTTTGCCTTGGATGGGAGTGCCCCTCTCGTCTTTATTGGCATTAGCAGAACCGCTCGCAGAAGCTCGCTTCATCTCCATGACTAGCTTTTTTGATCCGTCGATTGCCCCGCGGCAGAATTCTTCGGCTAGTCCTTGGCCGTACCAGGAGGGGCTGACCATCGCCGAAGCCATGAATCCGCTTACTTTCGCTGCTGTCGGTTTGTATGGCAAAATGTTGCAGCCCCAAAATGGTGCCCCATTTCGAATCGTCACGCCGTGGAAATATGGATTCAAAGGACCCAAAAGTGTGGTCAAGATCCGTCTGTTACGTAGCCAGCCCTCAACATTTTGGAATTCGTTGCAGGGCCAAGAATACGGTTTTTACGGTAATGTGAATCCGCATCAACCGCACCCTCGGTGGTCTCAAAAGCGTGAGGCACTGTTGGGGGAATGGGGCAGGCGTGTGGCGACTGAGGAATATAACGGGTATGGTCGGTGGGTTGCCGATATGTACTCCGGAAATGAATATTGAGGGCTTCAATGTGGCTTAGCCTTTGGGAATTTATCTATCCCTTCTCCGCCTTTCTGGCAATTCGCGGAGCGATTCGTGTTTTCAGTTGGTTTGCGGTCAAGCCGGGCATCGCCTTTTTCGGCTTGGCCATGGCTTTATCGGTTTTGACATTTCATGCGGGATGGCAACTGTTCGCCATGACGGCGGTTTCGCCGCACTGGTGGATCACACCCCTGATCGCAATCGCACTCGCTTGGGTGGCCGGTAAGAATATTAAAGGTGTTTGGAAATTCGAAAGCGTCGGCGAATCGTCATGACAAACAAAAGGAGATCGCGGTGAATCTTAATAAGATCTTCGAAAACAACCGCGAGTGGATTGCAGAAAACAGAGCGGTAACAAAGATTTTTTCCGTGATTTGTCCAAAGACCAAAGCCCGGCCATGCTTTATATCGGGTGTTGAGATAGCCGTGCGACAGCCGAGGCGATGATGGGGATGAAACGGGGCGATGCGTTCGTTCAGCGGAATATTGCCAATATGGTTTCCAATTTGGATTTGGGGGGCATGTCTACGATTAACTACGCGATCGAACACCTGCAGGTTGAGCATGTTGTTGTGTGCGGATCTAGGGATCCTTAACCCCTGGTTGCGTGAAGTTCGGAATATTTTTCGTCTGCACAAAAAAAACTCGATGCAGCGCCGGATGAGGATACCCAGTACCGTCGTTTGGTCGAATTAAATGTTCAAGAACAATGCGCGAATGTGCTCAAGACCGTTGAGGCCCAACGCGCGCGTCGCGCACGAAATTTGCAAGTCCATGGATGGGCGTTTGATATGGGTAGCGGACGTCTCAAAGACCTTGATATTGATGTCGAAGGATTGTTAGAGAGAATTTCTGAGCTCTGTCACGTTACCTAGCCGTTGGTTTGGAACGCTTGTTTCACAGGCGTTATCTGCGCCAGTCTCCATGGTAGAACAAACGTCATCGATACCTTGGCAACATCCGAATCGGATGTCCTGAACGCCTAGAATCCTGCGATGTTGCAAAAAAACAACACTCTTGCGTGGACGGATCTGGATTTTTTTTGCTTGCTACGGAAAGGCGCAAGGTTTTTCGTTATTTACAAGGAATACTTCAACATCCGCCGATGATTTGGCGGTTCGTCTTTTCCATGGTTGTTTTGTTGGACTGATTATGTTGTTTCGCTCCTTGGCAGTCTGTTTTCTCCTCGTATTTGCTGTGGGTTTTTCCCATTGGTTCGAACATGCTGCGGACGAATCAGCGATCACGCTATCCGACACCTTACTGACGCAAGGTGAGGCTCCGGCGACGACTGAGGAAACTCTCATTGTAAATTCATTGCCTGCTCAAATCGAATATACAGATATTGATGCTGAATCACTGGACATACTGCCTGTGGTGCCGGTGACGAGTTTCACGCCGATAACAACCTTTGGTTTGTTGAGCGACTTTGGCACCCTATTCGAACAGCCCCAGAGCATCCGTTTTGAATTGGATGTGACCGAGTGGCGGCCCGAAACGGAGAGTAAGTATAGCGATGCCTCGACACTGGAGCGTGCGGCGGAGCATCACCAAAAAATAATTGAAATTGAATCTAGTGAAGCGGGGAATCTGTCGGCTGCCAATTCCAGTCACGTGAGCGTCAATCATGAATTAGAGGGGGTCGTTTATGGCGGTGTAATGTCACACCCTGCTATGAATGTGGCTTGCCATAATCTTCGCTACTATCGCAAACTAATGAGGTGCCATTCAGCTCCTGCGCCAGCCGAACTAGCTGGAATGTGGCGAGGCGTGAATGTGGGGGGGGCTACGCTCGCCACTGATCGTCAGTTCATCAAAGAGTTCTACTACGTGAATGGGTGTTTGTTTGGAGACAATATCTCTGTCTGCCAGGTGAGTGACTGTGCTTTATTGAAGCATGGCTGGCAACCCATCGTCGATATTTGTACAGGAAACTGGAAGCGACAGGGGCGATTTGCTGTGGAGTGTCCCCGAGGGTGGGGGCGATTTTCCCACGGTTTGGTACTCAATTATGCCGCAGGAGAAAATGGCTGTGCCCCTGCCAGAAGAATTTGGGACCAGCTGGTCAAGCTGGATGATAACCACATGTTGGGACGCGTTACCGTTCGAGTCGGCCTGGCGAAAGTGCCGGTTGCCTATTTCGTTCTCGAAAGAATTACAATTGCTGCCTCGGAAAATACGCCAACTCCCGCTGATTTACCCGTCTTAAAAGTATCAGTGGAACGCTGAGCGAGCGTTCGACCGAATCTGTTTAGCGGTCGGTAGCTGCTTGGATCCCACCGCGAATTGCCCCCGCGGCCGTGGCTCCGTAATTACCAGCAAACATGGGATCTAATGGGCGGCTGTTGGGCATACTTAGCCAGACGCGGAGGATATGGCGTCGTCTTTCTAAAGCAGCGTGGTCTTCGAATGCGGTCCGTCGATGCAACGTTACCCAGTTATTCATGAATAGCATATCTCCGGGTTGCTGACGAAACGTGAAATGCATTTCGGGGTCCGCAGCAACGGACTCTAAATAATCAAGCGCCTCTTTTTGTGCGTCGGTCATATTCGGCAGAGTAGGATTGGCGTCGGCTCTGTCGATTAACACACGTAAAAAATTGGCGGCAAAGTTACCTTCAAAGAACGAAAAAATCGGCTGTTCTGTGTACGGCAGGTCGTTGGCCGTATCGATCGTATGACGCAGGTATCGGTAGGGCTGCATGAGTAGTTCGAGCAAGTCGGGGCGTTGTCTGAGGATCTCGTTGAATATCGCCGGGGAGCTAACAAGCTGATTTTCCCCTCCCGACTTTGCTTGCTGCAGGCAAAGGAAACCGATGACATCGCAGCGGTCCGTATGAAAGCTGAGTTTCTTTCTGGTGTTGGGGCCACGCGCTCTTGAATCACTGTCCGCAAACCCGGCATCTCGGACGCTGAAAATGGTCTCGCCAGAAACACTTTGCGATAGCGGGGTGCCGATCACAGATGCTGCTTGCTCGAAAAACCACTTCCAGTTTTCCAGCGTGCCCACCGCCAAATCCAGCCCGCGAATCATCGTCGCGCCGCAACCCTCTTCCAATGAAACTTGAACCTTTTTGAGTCGCGTGAAAAGTACGGGTGCGTTTTCTTGCAGCGATGGTTGGGCGTCCGCAAAAAGGCACTCGATCTCTTTCGCTTCAGTTTCCGTAAGTTGCTGAAGCCATTCCGATCGGCGTTCTAATTCACTGCCTCGCCAAACGGAAGGGTGTTCAATGGGTTTTTGATTCATGACGATTTTCCATGCCTTGTTGGTTTAACGAGGCGATCGCAGGCCCACTCTATTGAGGCCTGTCTCCTCGATCCGGAGAGTCCGTTTCGCTAAAAATCCCTCTTCGGCCATCGCTCGATCTACCGTATTGGGGGAGCGGAGATAACATGTTATCAGGCGTGGTGAGTACTAGAAACTCTCCCTTTTTCATGGGTAGGTCGTCAAGTTCCTACGTTTATGTACGTTTCAATTCAATTGCCGATTCAGATATCGAAAATTTAGGCGAGAGCCAATTTCCCCGGAAGCGGTGTTACTTTTTCATCACCGACGCGGGGGCAATTTTTTT
>JAAEPL010000585.1 GCA_024232675.1 Planctomycetaceae bacterium | reverse complement strand
GTTGCGCATCCCGATTGATGTCGACCTGATCACACCCCCTGCCAAAGTAAGAAATATGTTGCGTCCTTAATTTGATCTCGTTAACAAACGTGCCATTCTTTTGATTGATGTACATGAAGTCAGGCGTCGAAAAATCGTTCGCCACGTAGATATCAGTCCAACCATCGCCATTAAGATCCGCAGTGATTAAACCCAAGCCGTAACCGAGGTTTCGCAATCCTTTGATGGAGGTAATTTGGGTAAACGTACCGCTGCCATCATTTTCGTAGAGGTTGTCAGAACAGGCCCGCGCCACCTCCGGCGTCTTTACCATTTCCTGGACCTCACGGACGTTGGCTGACCCAAAAAACACCGGGTGATTCATCACATATAAATCCAAATCACCATCGCGGTCGTAATCGAAGAAACTCGCCTGTGTCGAGTGATTACTGTCAGCCACTCCTTTGGCAGTTGCTTGTTCGGTAAATTTCAAATTACCGTTATTCATAAACAACAAATTCTCTCTCAAGGATGGATCATCCGCGGGACCCGAGCGGCAAACATAGATGTCCAACCAACCGTCACCGTTGACATCCACCATGTTCGCACCCGTATGCCAACCCTGAGATTTGGCAATGCCCGCGGCCTCCGAAATATCTTGAAACTTCATCCCCCCAAGATTCAGGTACAACGCATTAGCACCCTGATTACTGGTGAAAAATAAATCGGGAAGTCCATCATTATTGATATCACCAACCGCCACGCCTCCACCGTTGTACATGTATGAGTAGGTGAGAATATTGTGCGTCTCATCCTCCACCAATCTATTTTCAAAATCCACTCCCGTCTGTGACGCCGCCAAGCGTCGAAACAGAGGGTCCTTCGCGGGCTCCAATTTCACTTGAGGCACTTCATTAAGCCGCTGCTTTTTTTCCCCAACGTTGGAGGGTTCCTGAGTAACAGACGGAACCTGAGGAGCGGCTTGCTTTCGCGGAACTTGGGGCCGTGTAACCTCTGCCGCTCGCTCCGCGGAAGTCGCAGATTCATTCGCTGCTTTTGTTTTATCCTGTTCACCACGACAGGCCGGAATGAGTCCGATCAGACCGCACAAAACCAGCAAGATCCAGGCGCGATCCACGGCGCCAGCTGCGCGATTGTTTCGTTGAGAATTCAGAGCCGGCATACGTCACAGATTCGCTTAAACAAAAGTTCCATCAGATTTTTTGGCACCGGCAACACCTCGGCAGCAGGGCTGTCCCTGCGTAATGCATCGCGTGGTTCGGCGAGAGGAGGATTCCACAGGAATTCCCACCGCCTCAGCCGGTTATAACTCGACACAAAAAGTGTTGCAAACCAAACCTCTATCTTAGTATTCCGCGACCATAAATTAGTGCCGAGCCTGCTGTTTTCCTTCGCTTCTTGGCCTTCCGCAGGAAAAGATCAGCAGATTTTGATTTTAGAATCGGTTAAGCGGACCACACCCTTCCACCGAACGTTAGAAACCTCGCACCGGTATCTAACTCAGTCTACCCACAACCGCTTGAACATCGAGGCAAATTAACGACGAGGCCGGCCACTCTACCCCATGCGTGGCTCGTAAAAAGCAGGCTTAAATACAACAAAAAAAAGGCTTACACGGCCGCTTACAGGCGGATGCAATGAGTGCTCCGAAACTCGTCTTGCTCGGTTGCTCGTGCGGTTGTATGACTGATTTTAATACCGCCAATAGATTCACAGCAAATGCCTTGTTTCCGAACTGCAATCGACGCAGCAGCAACCCTTAGACTACTACAAACATACCACTGGCTGGGAACCCAAAATGAGGTCCGTTGACTCGAGGTCGTCAGCCCACAGATCAGACCTTTTACATCGTCCCGAATAACTGCACCCAAGTCCTCGAGGCCGGCTGAATGGCACTGACTTTTATTTCTGTGTTGAGGGAATTTGAGTTGCGTGAAAACCCCGCGCCGGATGACATTCAAGCCAACCAGATTTTTGACAGTTTTGCATACGACTCTGAAGGCCACAGCACACGATTTGCGAGGGTCATCCAAAACGCTTCAGCCGCATGGGAAGGTTCTCACATCATTGCGGGACAAGATAAGGTGCTCGGTAGTGGAGAAGATCCACGAGCGTTTTTCTGGCTGGACAGCCCTTGTGTCAGCGCACCGTCGCATACGCGTGAGCATGGGCATGTCAATAAAATTTACGTCCACAAACTTCGCAAGTGGTTCACGCTGATTCTTCC
>JAAEPL010000584.1 GCA_024232675.1 Planctomycetaceae bacterium | reverse complement strand
GATCAGGAACGGGACCTGATAAATAGTTACATCAGCAACCACGCTCGTGAAAATCTGGCTTTGACCACAAACGATCGAATCGACGTTAATCTGCGGACTTTTAATTGCATTGCTTGCCACGACCGGGATCAATTAGGCGGTGTAACCGATACCCGAAACCCTCATTTCCAAACCGACGACTTAAACCTCGGTGACCAAGGTCGAATCCCACCGACCCTGACGGGGGTGGGCGCTAAACTGGAAGCGCCTTGGATGCGTGAGGTACTGGTGAACGGCCGCAGTATTCGCCCCTACATGAAGACGCGCATGCCCCAGTATGGAGCTGAAAATGTGGAGTCCTTAGTCGAATTATTTCAAACCACCGATCAACTCAATACCGCAGTTGAATTTGCTAAGTTTGACGAGCAAAAAAAGATGCGTGAACTGGGTCGCACGTTAGTGGGAAACAAAGGATTGAATTGCGTCGCCTGCCACACCTACCAATACAAACTGTCCGATACCATGCCGGCCGTCGATCTCACGGAGATGGCCGAACGACTCAAAAAGGACTGGTTTTACGAATACATGCTACAACCTCAAAAATTCAGTCCGAATACCGTGATGCCCTCATTTTGGCCAGCAGGGCGGGCAATTCGGGATGATTTAGAAGGAGATGCGGCTTATCAGATCGAAGCCATGTGGCAGTATCTACTCGATGGCCGCCAAGCGCCCATGCCCGCCGGGGTCGTCAGGAAACCGATGGAGATTGTCGTCAAGGATCAAGCCCGCATGTTGCGACGAAAATATCCGGGCATCGGCAAGCGAGGAATCGGAGTCGGATATCCGGGAGAAGTCAATCTAGCCTTTGACGCAGAACATCTCCGTCTAGCCACCATCTGGCGAGGCAAGTTCATCGATCCGTCTGGTGTCTGGCGAGGGCAGGGCTCGGGAGAAGCGAGACCGATGGGAAGACCGATCCAATTCACCAAGGGACCCGATCTCGACAGCCTCGATCATCCTTGGGTGGACGATGGCGGACGCCCACCCAAACACCGGTTCCGCGGCTACACGCTGGACCCCCAACAGCAACCGACTTTCCGTTATGAGGTCGATGACCTTTCCGTTCAGGAGACGTACCACCCCATCCAAGATGACGATTCTGGGACCACACAACTGCAGCGTATCATTCGCATCGCTCCTACCAACAGCGACACCCAGGCCCGTTTTCGAGTCGCCAAAGCCGATAACATTTCGCAGATCTCAAACGACACTTACCAATTGCCGAATGGCCTGAAGATACGTGTCATGGGATCCCTTCCCGCAACCGTGATCGATACTCCTGATGGTCAAAAACAATTGCAAGTGATCATCGAAATGAACACCGACAATCCACAAGAATTGGTTTTCGAATACCTAATACCATGATGAACTTTCTAATCCAACCCATACTACTGCTCTCCTTTACCGTCGCTTACCAACAAGAACCGTTGGGAGAGTACTGGGGTACGGCTGAGCGGGAGTCCCAATATTACCGCATGGTCGACGTGCCACTTGCTGAGGAATTAGCAATCGAAGCAGGCAGTTTCGAAGTCATGCCCGATGGCAAACAACTCGCCATCGCCACACGACGGGGTGACATCTTATTGGCCGACGGGGTTTTTCAAAAATATCCGCAGCCGACTTTCAAAACGTTCGCCAGCGGGTTGGATGAGGTCTTCGGCATGGCCTACCGGGAGGGTTCGTTTTGGGTAACCCAACAAACGGAAACTACGCGCATCACCGATAGCAACCAAGATGGCAAGGCTGACCAATTTGAGACTTTGAGCGACGCTTGGGGATTTCGACACTATCATGAATTTTCATTTGGTTCGAAGCCCGATGCCGATGGCAACATTTGGGTGGCGCTGTGCCTCTCCAAATCTTATCACTCAGATGCACCATTTCGCGGATGGTGCGTCAAAATCACACCGGACGGAAAGACCATCCCCGTTTGCAGTGGAATCCGCAGCCCCTGCGGCATCGGCCCCAACGAACACGACGTCATGTTCTACGCCGAGAGCCAAGGACCCTGGAATGGTTCCTGCTCACTGAAGGTATTGCAACCGGGCGGGTTCATGGGGCATCCTGTCAGTTTCAATTGGTACGACTTGGTACCTGAAATGGAAAAACCAACCGTAGAACCCAACACACCTTCACGTTTGGAGACGGAGCGGCAGCGAGTCAAAGAATTAGTGCCCTATGCCGTTGTGTTTCCCTACAAACGCATGGGCCGATCGATCAGTGGATTTGTAGTCGATCGCACCGGTGGCAAATTTGGCCCTTTTGAAAATCAAATTTTCATTGGCGATTTCAGTTTAGGCGTTGTGATGAGGGCCACCACTGAAAAAATCAATGGAGTCTGGCAGGGCGCTTGCTACCCTTTTCGTGAGGGCTTCGCGACCGGCTTGCTGGCCGTCCAGTTTACCCCCAACGGTAATCTGATCGCCGGTGGTACGAATCGCGGATGGCCTGTTCGTGGCCCCAAGGCCTATGCCATCCAGCGACTCGATTGGACCGGCCTCACTCCCTTTGAAATCAAACAGGTTCAAGTGACGCCTAAGGGGTTCCGCTTAGAATTTACTTTGCCCGTCAATCGCGAACTGGCAGCGCAACCAGAAAACTACCAACTGGGCACGTTCACGCATATCTATCAGCAAGGCTATGGCAGTCCGGAAGTCGATCAAACGAAGCCAACCGCCACTGCCGCCACGGTCTCCGCAGATGGCTTGTCAGTGCTGCTCGAGGTTCCCGATCGCGTTAAGGGACATGTGCACGAGTTTTATCTGGGTAAAATCATGTCATCCAAGGGTGAGCACCTGTTGCATCCCGATGCCTATTACACATTGAACGAAATTCCGGAATAGCACGCTATGGTCAGCCAAAAGAATATCTTTCCCCACGGATTTGGGTTACTGCTCACCTTATTAATTGTCAGCTCGCAGGCGGTGGCCCAAAGTCAAAAAACGGGTGGCGAAGCAAGGTTAGAAGCTTGGAAACAGCACCAAAGCATGGCTGCCACATCGCCCTTTAAGGACGGCACGTGGCAGACGCTCGGTCCGAAATTCGCGGGAGGCCGGATTGAATCCATCGACGCGCCTCGGGGGGATCGCAGCACGATCTATGCGGGGGTCGGTGCCGGAGGGGTTTGGAAGACTGAGAACGGCGGCCTCACATGGCGTCCGATTTTTGACAAGCAATCCACGTTTGCCATCGGCGATTTGACCATTGCTCCCAGCAACCCTGACACCATTTGGGTCGGTACGGGAGAATGCCACCTGTCACGTACGTCCTATCCCGGAAATGGTGTCTTCAAATCCGTGGACGCCGGAGAGACTTGGACTCACATGGGTCTGCCAGATTCCGCCCACATTGGCAAAGTCGTGATCGATCCCAAGGATGAAAACCTCGTCTATGTGGCAGCGATGGGGCGGAGCAATCAAGGAGGGCAGCGAGGCATCTTCAAGACCACTGACGGCGGTGCCTCCTTCGACCGCGTTCTTTTCGACGGAGAGCGAGTTGCTTTCGTGGACCTAGTCATCGACCCCCACGATTCATCACGTCTATTCGCAACCTCTTGGGATCGCAGCGGCCAAGGTCGCAGCGCCGTTTTTCGCAGTGAAGACCACGGAGAAACGTGGGAGCGACTAAGCGGCGGTCTATTAGAAAAACAGGTCGATCGGGTCGCGCTCGATGTCGCCGCATCTCAACCCGGTGTGGTGTACGCGATGATGTGCGATGCCTCATCGCCGGAACTTGCCAAACGGAAACCGGCTGCCATTTTATTTCGATCCGATGATCATGGAGAGACGTGGCACCGCGCCCACGAGGATTATCTACCAACGTATGTAGGCTGGGATTTTTGCGATCTGCGAATCGCACCCGATGATGCGAATCGAGTTTATGTAGGTGGCTTGCGACTTATCACCTCCGTCGATGGCGGAAAGACATTTCAGGGAGAGGGCGGCTTTGCCGTCAATCGCGATCCCCAAAACGTATTTCGTTTGCATGCTCACCGCGGGATAGGCATGCATCTTGACGTCCATGATATTTGGATCGATCCCGAAGATCCCCAACGCGTTATGTTGGGGAATGACGGCGGGCTTTACGTCTCGTGGAACCGCGGTCAAACCTGGTTGCACTTGAACAATTTGCCGATCGCTGAATTTTATCGTGTCCACCTTGATCAGCAGACACCCTTTCACATTTGGGGCGGTACGCAAGATAACGCCTCATTTGTCGCTCCGTCAGAGGCACGTTTTGTGACCGGTGGCGATGATGCATGGCAGCAGGTTTTTCTCGATCCCTGGTCGGGTGGCGATGGCTTTTCCACCTTTCCCGATCCGCTCGACCCGCAAATTACTTATTACACCCAGCAAAACGGGGACTTAAAAAGATCGCGACTAGGACAGCTGCGACCCGAGAAATCGATCCGCCCTCGCTCCAGAAATACAGCCCCCTATGCGGAGGCGGCAGACCCTGAGAAATCAACAGGCAAAGAGAAATCCAATCGCCTGAATTTCGCTTGGGACACACCCTTTTTGGCTTCCAGCCAGCCCGGAGATACGGTTTTGTACTGCGCTGCTCAATGCGTCTTAAGCTCTAAAGATCGGGGGGATACTTGGACACGTATCAGCCCGGACTTTGGTTCACGGGGGCTTTTGGCGTTAACGGAATCTCCGCGAGATGCTAAGCGGCTTGCCGTGGGCGGTGGTCGCGGCAACGTTCAAATCACCGCCGATGGTGGGCGAACGTGGAAAGCCATGCAGGGTCTACCGAAAAAGGTTGTTCGCGATATTTTATGCTGCCCCCATGATGCCAACCGCATCTACGTCGCACTGTCAGGTAAGCCCGACCACGACCCCCAAGCTTATCTTTTCATGAGTGAAGATTTTGGAGAGACGTGGCAAAAACGAACAGCTGGCTTACCAGCTGAGTCGATCAACGCGTTGGCGGCCG
>JAAEPL010000583.1 GCA_024232675.1 Planctomycetaceae bacterium | reverse complement strand
AATTTCCAGCAGGGTCGGCATGATGTCCATTTGACTGATGAGTGCTGCGTTTTCTGAACCACCCTTAATGCCCCCGCCCGGCCATCTGAAAAAAGTAGGCACACGGGTTCCGCCCTGGTACGGGTGCCCCTTTTGACCATTCATCCCGGCATTGTAAATTTTCGACGTTCCCGAAGCGCCATTGTCACTTCCGATGAAGATGAATAAGGTCTCATCAGCGATCCCCCATTCTTCGAGTTGGTGAATCATCTCGCCGATACGTTTATCAATGTTTTCAACCTCCCAATAGATCTTGGCAGCCTGTACTGTCATTTCCGGATGGGTACCAAGGAATTTTTTATAATCCTCATTCGGCATATCACTCGAATCCTCTTTGAAAGGGCCGTGTGGGGATTTGGGGGGAAGGTAAACGAAGAAGGGTTTCTTTCCCTGACGTTGAACGTCCATCCACTGGGTTGCTTTCTCGAAAAATAAATCGGTTGGATATGTACCAGCCATTCTCTGCGAGGTTCCATTGTGCGTAATGGTGGCTGCCATCCTTGCGCCCTTTTCGTAAACCCAGCACTCATCAAACCCACGATTCTCGGGACGGTAAGGCCCCTCTTTGCCATTGTGCCACTTGCCGAAAAAACCCGTGGCATACCCGGCTGTTTTGAGGGCTTGCGGCAGCGTGATCGTATCCAGGCTCATGCGCTCGCGGCCTTGGATGGTATGGGTAACACCACTCATAAATTCATGGCGACCACTCAGGAGTTTAGCACGACTGGGAGAGCATCTTGCGCTGCTGTGATACCGTGTTAAGAGCAAGCTTTGTTTCGCAAGGGCATCGATATTCGGGGTGTTGAGGACAGGGTTACCGAAGCACGAATGATTCCCGTACCCGGAATCATCCGGCATAACAATGATGATGTTTGGCTTGGAAGCTTGATGAATGGGTTTGTCTTCTGCGAAGCCTATTGAGACTGCACCGAAGAGTATCAGGGCCATTGTGATCTTCATGTTCTCGCCTTGCTGTGTGTCAGAGAATTCGCCGAGTGATGGCCAGATTCCAAACGTAGCCAAACAGCGCGATGCGGCATCATTGGTAATGACACAGCCCGCGTGATTGTTTCCGAATGAGTGCGATTATCTCGGCGATCCCACTTTTTGTCTGCACCGATTGGGTTGAAGCTTTGCCGTCTATTCACATTCCAGCGTGACGCAGTCCATGATCGGCTGACCTCCGTTGTCCAGCCGAGAGGTGCGGTATTCAAACGCAAAGCCCTTGCCTGCAGGCAACTTGCCAGTGTCCACCCTGGCGGGAGCCACATCGACGATGCGCGCGAATCCGGGCTTTTGAGAATAGGATTCCTTTACCGCCTGCCAATCGGTCCACGCATCGATCGTGCCGTCGCCATCCTT
>JAAEPL010000582.1 GCA_024232675.1 Planctomycetaceae bacterium | reverse complement strand
TGACGTTGGCTTCACCTCTACAGACTACAATTCGTTAAACGATTTCAAGCGTGAGCTCTTCCCGCTTCACTCGCCGTTACTGGGGGAATCCTTGTTAGTTTCTTTTCCTCCGCTTAATTATATGCTTAAATTCAGCGGGTCTTCTTGCTTGATTGGAGGTCCGGACAAAAGCCGGGGTTCGTCCTTACGGACAGGGGGGATCGACTCGACCACGAAGGGGAGCGGGCGAATGGTTTAAGCGTCGGAGACGCGCCGTCTCACCAACTCGAATACCCTAGGGGAATCGACCTGAACTTGAACGAACGAAGCGAATGAAACGCCGTTGTGCGTTTCCTCGCTTGATCGCCACAATCCAACGGTCTCGCAACCGTTGAGTGGTGTTAACGAACACTCCAACAGGCATGCTCCCGGTCACCCGGAAGCGCAAGGTGCGTTCAAAATTTTGATGATTCACGAAAATCTGCAATTCGCATTACGTATCGCATTTCGCTGCGTTCTTCATCGATGCTGGAGCCAAGATATCCGTCGCTGAAAGTTATTTTTGGCATTGTATAACAAGACGGGGAGAGAGAAATTGCCAGTTAAGGCACAACTCCCTCGAAACCCGCCGTAATCGTATCAACGAAGGGCTGTTGTAACGCCTTCGATTGTATGTTTAATGGACGTTGAAAAAGTGGGGTTGTGGCGAGAAGAGGTCATCGCAAAAACGACAACAACCAACTTCCCGTAAACGTTCACCGGATGGGATGTGCGGTCCCGGGCGGGCCAGCATAAAGCCGACACCACCGCGGTACCGCGGATCGCGTGGTAATGATCCTTCCGCAGGTTCACCTACGGAAACCTTGTTACGACTTCACCTTCCTCTAAATGTTGAGATTTAGACAAGTTCTAACGCTGGGTTCGAATAAACGAGCCTCGCGCTATCCCGAGTCTTTATCGAAACATTCAATCGGTAGGTGCGACGGGCGGTGTGTACAAAGGGCAGGGACGTATTCAATGCGAACTGATGATTCGCGTTTACAAGGCATTCCTCGTTCAAGATGAATAATTGCAATCATCTATCCCTATCACGACACCCGTTCCAAAGATTACCCGGGCCTCTCGACCTAGGTTCTAAACTCGTTGCGAGTGTCAGTGTAGCGCGCGTGCAGCCCAGGACATCTAAGGGCATCACAGACCTGTTATTGCCCCCAACTTCCCTCAGTTAGTCACTGAGTGTCCCTCTAAGAAGTTCTCGACGTACGCGAAATGCGTACCCGGAACTATTTAGCAGGCGGGGGTCTCGTTCGTTAACGGAATTAACCAGACAAATCACTCCACCAACTAAGAACGGCCATGCACCACCACCCATAGAATCAAGAAAGAGCTCTCAATCTGTCAATCCTCACTATGTCTGGACCTG
>JAAEPL010000581.1 GCA_024232675.1 Planctomycetaceae bacterium | reverse complement strand
CGAGCGGCCAGGCCAAACTACTTGCGAAAGCTCGCAAAGGGACTTCTGGCGATTGGAAAAACTATTTCACCAAACAAGATGCCAAAAAATTCCAAGCCTGCACCGGGAACCTACTGCAAGAACTAGGTTACGAACCCGATGATTCCTGGATCCATGCATGCCCCGAACACTTAGAATTAACCGCAGATTTCTAGACACCCCGAATGGACAGACGACGGTAGGCATTAGATATTGTCAGTCAGCTTGATCACTGATTGCCTAAATCTAAAGAGGAAGAACTCGATGCGCCCCGTCATTCAAAGTTCCATGATGCTGATAGTCGCATTGGGGTGTTCCGCCAATGCTTGCGGACAGACCCATCCCTCGCTTTCTGAGATCGATAACTACCTTGCCCAAGCCATGGTCGACTGGCGTGTGCCAGGATTCGCGGTCGCGATTGTTAAAGACGATCAAGTCGTTTTTTCCAAAGGCTACGGCGTTCGGGAACTCAACACCCAAGCATTGGTGGACGAGCACACGTTGTTCGCCATTGCCTCGAATACAAAAGCTTTTACCGCAGCCGCTTTAGCGACTTTGGTAGATCAAGGCAGTATTCAATGGGACGACCCCGTTCGCAAATACCTTCCCGACTTTGAGCTTTACGATCGCTACGTGAGTGCGGACATGACCATCCGGGACCTGCTTTGTCACCGCAGCGGACTGGGCACGTTTAGTGGCGATTTGTTGTGGTACGAAACCGTACTCACACCGCAACAGGTGCTGGAACGAGCTCGACATTTACCGCAAGCCGGGAAATACGGGCGTTCTTATGGATACTCGAACTTAATGTACTTGGCGGCAGGAGAAGTCATCACTGCCGTAACCGGAGTTAATTGGCAGTTCTTTATCCAGCGACAAATGCTCGATGCCCTCGAGATGAGCGATTCCGTGACATCCACGGAGGCCTTAAGTACTCGTGAAAACGTCGCACAGCCCCATAAAACAACCCGCCATTCGGTAACCTCCATGCCCTGGAATAATTGGGACAGCATGGCGGCAGCCGGTGGAATTATCTCTTCCACCAGCGATATGGCCAAATGGATTCAGGTGCTCCTGCGGAACGGTAAAAAAAAGGACGGCAGCCAATTATTCTCGCCCGCAGCGAGTCGAGAAATGTGGAAACCACACACGTTGCTCAACGTTAGCGAGAGCTACCAAAAAAAATCACCAACGACCCACTTCCGGGCCTACGGTCTTGGCTGGTCTATGAGAGATTTCAAGGGTCGAAAAATACTCGCTCATGGTGGCGGTTACGATGGCATGTTTTCGCGGGTCGTGCTGGTGCCGGAAGAAAATCTGGGCATCGTTGTTCTCACCAACAGTATGACCTCATTGCCGACAGTCGTTTGCAACCGCATCTTGGACGAATACTTGGGCGGCGACAAACCAGACTGGAACGCTATGCTGCTGGAGGAATTCCATCAAGATCGTGAGAAATTCGAACAGCGAATCGCCGAATCCATGAAGCCCAGGCTTAGCGGAACCTCGCCCTCTTTGCCGCTTGATAAATTCGCAGGACGTTATGCAGATACAATGTATGGTGTCGCAGAAATCTCCCTCCGCGACAGTCAACTATCATTAACGTTCGCTGTCGCGCCCGAACGCAAGGCGACGCTAACACATATGCACAACGATACGTTTGCCATTCACTGGCAAAAACCGTCCGCTTGGTTCGGGGGCGGGAATATTCAGTTCTTCAGTAACAACAAAGCTGAAATCAGTAACTTCCGCCTAGATATTCCCAACGATGATTTCTGGTGGCAAGAATTCGATTTCAAACGCGTCAAGCCTTAGTGCACCACTCCGGCAGATCAACCGTGGCTAAGAAACGGCTTTGCAGTTGCCAATAATTTTCCATTAATTCTGCAGTGCTGTACGCCACGGGGCCATCGACCAAGATCTGGTGGGGCATGATTCTCATCTTAGCTTCGAGATCAGAAGTGCGGATGTCGCACCAAGTACCTTCACGATCATAATCGACCTCGCAATCAGATTCTCCAAGATCCTCGATGTGGTCAATCACCGCCAACGTATCGATGGGCTCCGATAATTCGATGATGACGGACGACAGATGGGGGTCGAATATTTTCTGGAACGCCTCCGTCAAAAGTATTTTCCAACTGGACAACCCAACCACGCTACGTTCCCAAATTACGGACTCGGGACTTTCCGTGTCCGGCCTTAAATGAATCCGATATTCAAAATCGGGACTATGGATGGAACCAGTTCCATCAATGGGACCTGCCACTTCCAATTCGCGCCGTTTATAACGGAACTCATCTCTTAGTTTTTTGAAGAAGAGATCGAGATCCTGGCCAACGTCCTGCCCGCCAATACTTGCTAAAAATCTCTCCATAGCTTCCTCATCAGCCGCCGGGATCCGGTGGTGTTTTTCAAATCCGGCGAGCGATTTTAGCGGAAGCCGCTTGCGACCTCGCAAACTTATAGAATGTTTCGAATGAGACATTGGTAAGTGAGTGGAAACTTCAAAAACTAATGAACGGAATGTCAAACTCAACAAGCAATACCGGATCACAGAATGGAGATCGGACCTCGCCAGGGTAGCACAACGTTGGTGATCTCGATTTACGATAGTCTTTTAGTTAGGCATCACGCAAGCCGCCCCCGATGAACGAGCCCAAAGCAAGTAGAAACTTGGCCGAACCGGCAATGACTTCCGGTTGCCTGCGAGCGTTAACAGGGAACGAGCTGAGAACGTTCATGACAGCTCGGACGACTAAACACTGTCCTACTGCGAGATCGATTCGTTATATAAACCCGGCATTCCGAAAAATTGAATTGTGTGGAAAGCCAACGTTTCGATACCACTTCCGTCAATTCTCGATCGAAAACGCCGAATCGCGGCTGCCCCAAACACCAAGTCGGGTAACATCCCCAGAATTTTCAAGGGCGATACCCATGCTTACCCGAGGCCCGCAAATAGAGGATCAAAAAAAGGGCAGCAGGGTTGCTACCCCACCGCCCTTTTGAGTTTTACTTCCTGAACAACCGAATCGGTGCAACTGATATTTGAACCACAAGCAAAAACATGTGGTTTGACAATTACCTTGAATCGGTCTTCCCTGATGTGACTTTGAGTGAAACGGTTCTTACCCCCATGTTTTCCGCCTGCTCAAAATAGTTTGAAATACAACTCGAAAAACAGGGAGACTTAAATCGCAGACCAGTGCGTGCCTTAAGTTTCGACACGCACTGGATAATGGGCTGACGCTAAAACGCCTTACCACTCACTCTCCAATCCAGCCACCATCAAAAAGTTTCGGGCCATCAAGCAAACCTGAATTTCCCAGTGGGTTACCTTGATTGCCATTAAAACCTACGTACATTGTCCCACCCGCTTGGATGCCTGCGCCCCAATCAGCGCCGCTGACGCGATGCTCGTAGAAGCCGTTACCCAATGACGTGGTTTCGACCTCACAACCCCAAGGCGCACCAGAAATTTGGTGCGAGCTGATGAAGCGGAAATACCATCCACTCAGATTGGAATTACTCTCGTTATGAACGGCGATCGTTGCTGTAAAACCGTCCCACCACAGGTCTCCACTGACTTCAACGGAAATATCACCTGCGATGTAAGGACCGTCACCTGGTTCACCGGGTGGGTCGGCGGGATCGTCCGGATTGGGTGGTTCACCGAGATTACCTAAGTGATCACCTAAAGGATCACCGAGCACGACCATACTTTGAAAGTATTCAAGCACACGGGCATGCGACACTTCGAGCGCCGGCCACTGAGGCCAGTCCCAAGTATCGTTCATGAAGGGATCCATTTGATCGTGACTAAGCACAGTCAGGTGATTGACATCATGGGCAATCGCAACGTCCTCAATGGAAAGCATGCCGTGGCATCGGTCATGCATCCAACCCGCGTAATGCGGCTCCATCTTGAGCGTGTTGATAAAGACCATTTGGGACTGACTTTTAATCAGGTAATCGGCAAAACCTTTGTGACCATACTGGTAAACCATGGCCATCACTTCTTTGGGACTACCCAACCTCGCCGTGCGTTCAATGTCCGCCACGATCTGTGGATCAAAGGTGTTATCGGCCATCCAACCGACCTTAGCTCCCTGCATCGCGTACCACATACCAACGCCCATCTGGTCGTTACCCCATGCCTGAGAATTGTTTGTGAGACCATTTGCGAAGGCCCAACCACCAATCTCGTCCATCGTTGAGGGGTCTAACCCCACGAAATCTCGCAAGGCGTTGTAAGCGTGTACCGCTTCGGAAGTAATCGCAGTTCTCCCCCCCACCAACCCCGAATGGCCGGTATGGTCGCTCCCCCCGGACATTCCGAGGGTCGCTAAATCGATATAACCCCCGCCGGAATGACCACCATGTCCATCATCCTGAGCAGCTAACGTTTGCCAACTCAGAAATTGAACAAGCGTGATGGCAACAAAGCAAAGTCTTTTGTTTTGCGTGCGCAACATGTTTTTCTCCTGCTTCTTGAAAAGAGATTTTTAAAGAGATTTTTGAAAAGAGCTTTTCGAAAAAAGCTGTGCTTCCAACGGCACTGTCGGTTGGTTCATGAACAAGAAGTGGTTGAACCGGAAATCCCCCTTTCCACTGCACCGAAAATGCGTCAGAGAAATCAATCTAACCTTAGCTGATAGAAAAATCAAAATTTGTGTGGATCCAATTGGTGACTTCACAGCGTTATTCAACCAACTGTTTAAGTGAGAGAATTTTCGTAAATCGTTTTACCAACCCACTACCCATTACTTGCGAAAGAAACTGCAGGCAATCAAGCCTTCGGAAAAACCACAAACGGACACCCGGTATTTCACTTCTTTCGGTGACCTGCCTCAGGGAGGTTCCCTACATTTCAACCACTGTGATGATTAATGACAAAGAGACAACCTTCTTGGTTTTAATTTGTGAGGGTACCCGCAGAGTGTACCGACGCTTTTGCACAACAGATACAAGTTTGCAAAGGGTTACGTCTGTGTAGGCGGCTCTTTTAGGCCGCTGATTTGCATTATTAAAAAAAGGCCGAGCACCCATTTGTCTGTCTATTAACCAAGCCTCATGGATTCT
>JAAEPL010000580.1 GCA_024232675.1 Planctomycetaceae bacterium | reverse complement strand
TTTCCGTCACTGACGTTCAACGTATCTCGAACAATCGCCTGTTCGGCCACCTTCTGAATTATGTTCGCCCCATCGTCGACATGAATAAGATTCAAGAAACCAATTGGGATAATTTTTGCCCACTGTTGCGATTGAATAAGTGCTTTGGCGGGGATGCGACGTGGGCCGTAGATGCCAGCAAATCTAAGAATGCAGGCTTGGTCTGCGAAGCGGCCATTTCGGAGAATCTGTTCGGCCGCAAGACAAGCCTTCCCCCCTTCCCTTAGTGGATCGGTAGGCGACTCCTCATTGATCCATGCTCCATCACCGCCCCCATAAACGCCGGTGGAACTGATGTAGATCAATTGCTTGGGAGTTTCGGCGATTCCGCCAAGAACGTTATTTAGCCCATTCACGTACACGTCGTAGATACTGTCATATTTTTTCCGGTCCATGCCGACGGAGAACAGAATCGTGTCGGCTTGAGGGAGCGCCCTTACGGTCTCAGGATCGGTAATGTCTGCCATCACAGGAATAATGCCTTCCTGTTTCATGTGTTTGGCGTTGTTTTGGTTGCGTGTGACGGCGTACACGTCATCCCCTTGGGATCGCCATAAACGAGCAACACGCCAACCTAAATACCCGCATCCCAAAACAAGACGATTCACGAGCTTTCCTTTCCATTACTTCGCAGGCTGGGTTTAGACAAACAAAAAACAACGTTGCAGTGACCGAAAAAAAATGCGTGGTTAAGAGATTTTGACATGCTTTCCTTCGGACCCTTTCGCGGCAGTGGGAATGTTTAGAATAAATACGTTTCCCGTTGAACGGAACCACAATTGTTCAACGAACTACCTGGCTTTATATAGTCAAACACAGTTTGAATTATTCATTTAATTATCGTCAGCTCGACCAAAATGAAAACTTTTCGAATGGGTTGGGAATGCTTGACGTTAATCCAACCCGAGCCTTTCCGTGGCATTTTCGTCTGGTGCAGGAAGTCTAGTCCAAACCGATGTTAAATCCGAGGAAGGGAACGTAGGTTTTTGAATCTATTAGCAAGGCATGTTAACCCGGAAATCCTAAAACAGCTTTGCGTTCCCCCAAAATAGTTGAGATGTAGGCAGCGTTTTCTACAAGCGACAGGCCAAACCAAAGATTAATTTCTTCGTTAATTGAACCGCCTGATTCCGACTTCGTTTCAACGGGAAGCCGGAGAAGCAACTTAAAACCCTTTGAACTTTTCGGGACCAAAACGTTGTTTCAATCCACGTGGAAAATTTGACAATCGCTCCCATTATCGCCATGATGCCATTCTTCTTTTAAAGGAGCGGGTGCGGCCAAGCTAAATCTTGGCTTGCTCATCTAGGGTCCACTTACTGACTACGCTAGACTATCTGAACCGGCGGAAGATTATTATTTTTCAAAATCGGACCCCAATCACTCGTTGAGCCTTTTTACCCACCAACTACCGACGGATTCTGCACACAGATCGACCTGAATCCGCCCCATTCCCAGCCCAACTGGACGGCTGAGATTTTTTCTCCACAAGCAAACCAACCAACCCAGATCGATGAAATTTAGGAAACGAAAAGTCTCCACCAGACCTATGATTTCGCTCCGCCTATTGCTCCTGACCTTGCTTGGATGGACGATAGCGGTTTCGGTTTCTTATGCGCAGATCCCCGCCCGCCCGGCAAAGCAAGAATTCTTTCACGATTACGCAAAAGCGGTTGGGAAAACGGAAGATGCAAAGATACGCGATATACAAAAGCAAGTTTTCGTTGATGACGGTGTGCCAATTGTCGTAGTTACCGTTACTCGCATGAGCGCTTATGAACCATCAGCGGCCGACATTAAGAGTTTTGCCCGCACCTGGTTTGACACATGGGAGATCGGCAGTCAGAAAAAGAATGAGGGGATTCTGATATTGATCAGCGTTGGTGACCGGAAGGGCCGTATCGAACTAGGTAATGATTGGGGGCGCGATTTTGACGAATACTGTCAGCGGGTGATGGACAACGACATGGTGCCCGAATTCAAAAAAGGCGATTACGGTAACGGGATTCTGGCGGGTGTCGAATTACTTGCAAAGATGGCGAAGGCCGGACCGAATAGCAAACCACCACAGCCGGGCATCTCCGAGCAATTCAAGTCGGCCACTCGTTTTCTAAATCAAGACAATCCTTTATCCGGCCAGTTTGGATCACTAGCACCCATATGCTTGATTTTGGGCGGAATCGCGTGCTTTGTTGCGGCTGTATTTCTACCTGAGCATCGCAAGACGTTAATCATTACTGGAATTGTTCTCGTCGCGCTTGCAGTTGTATTTTGGCTAGTATTCCTGGTCTTGTTGTTATTCGGTAAAGGCAGGCGCGGTGGCTCATTTTCCGGCGGAGGATCTGGCGGTGGATTTGGCGGTGGATTTTCGGGTGGTGGCGGTGCCACAGGGGGTTGGTGATATGGCGAATGCTCGGCAAAAATTGCCTGAAACAATACAACAGAACATCATCCACCGCATCCAGGCGATAGAAAAAAACACGGATGCCGAAATTGTCTGCGCAGTGGCCACCGAATCGGGTCGCTACGATCGAGCTGAATGTGTGTGGGGTCTAATTACTGGAGTGCTCACGCTGCTTCTGGCGGAAAAAATAGCAACTCTGGAAGACTGGGATGTCCCAACTGGGTTACCTGTTGTCTGGCAAGCGTTTTCGATCGTCGTCGGCTTCATTGCCGGGTCAGTTATCGCAAGTTTTTGGCACGGTTTACGCCGCCTGTTGGTTTCTGATGGTGCCATGAGGCACGAAGTTGAACGCAGTGCAAATTATGTGTTTCAACAATTTGGCATTGGCAACACAAAACATAGCGGAGGAATTCTGATCTATCTTTCGTTATTCGAAAAGCAAATTGCCATTCGCGGAGACAATGTGATTATGGATAATTTCACATCACAAGACCTCGAACAAATTCGAGACGCAGTCCTCGCAGAATTAGTTAAAGGGCAAGTCGCAGATGGGATGATGGCTGGACTCGATGAGGCTGAAAAACTCGTTTGCAAGGCAATACCTTGCAGCGGAAAAGGCGAAGATCAATTGCCGAACGATTTATTGATCTTCCACCCGCGGCCCTAAGTCCGCATTTCAAATTTTAAGCCGGTGATTCCTGGCAAACTCCGCC
>JAAEPL010000579.1 GCA_024232675.1 Planctomycetaceae bacterium | reverse complement strand
TCCGCCGCGTTTGGCTTTCTTGCGTTTGTCGCAGTAGTATTTTTAGGCAAACTATTAAGGCCGATCATCAAACGACCGGAGGATTACTATGATCAGTAGCCTCCAAAATCTACCCCCGGGCATTTTGATGGTCGTGGGTTCGCTATTCTTACCACTCCTCGGTAAAAGGTTTGCCGCTTGGGGAGCTTTGGTATTATCAGTCACCAGCTTGCTGCTGTTTGCAACAACCAGTTTCGGAATCTACGGTTCGCTGGAATTTTTCGGCACCACGCTCGATTTGGTACGAATTGACAAACTAAGCTATTTGTTTGGACTGATCTTCCACCTAGCTGCCATTCTTTCATCCATCTATGCCTTGCATGTGAAAGATGGATTGCAGCACCTCTCAGGCATTATGTATGCCGGCGCAGCGATCGGTGCTTCTTGCGCCGGAGACCTGGTCACACTGTTTGTATTCTGGGAATTGACTGCAATTGCCAGTGTCTTTTTGATCTGGGCCACCGATACCGAGCGATCCTATCGGGCGGGGATTCGCTACCTGATCATTCAAGTCACCTCGGGGGTGCTGTTGCTCTCAGGTGCAATCATGCGATACGCCGAGACCGGTTCTTTATCGTTTGGTGGCATGGGCGAGTACGGGGTCATTGGCATCGATTCCACGGCGGGTATCTTGATCCTGTTGGCGTTCGGCATTAAGTGTGCCTTTCCATTACTGCACAATTGGTTACAGGATTCCTACCCAAAAGCGACTCCGACCGGCACCGTATTTTTAAGTGCCTTCACCACCAAGCTGGCCGTATATTCGCTGGCACGTGGGTTTGCCGGGACCGAAGAACTAATCACGATCGGCTGCGTCATGACGCTATTCCCGATCTTTTTTGCGGTCATTGAAAATGATCTGCGGAAGGTCCTGGCCTACAGCCTGAATAATCAACTTGGGTTTATGGTCGTCGGCATTGGAATTGGAACCGAACTGGCATTGAACGGTACGGTTGCTCATGCATTCTGCCACATCATCTACAAAGCGCTTTTGTTTATGTCGATGGGAGCCGTGCTGCACCGCGTTGGCACAACCAAGGCTACCGAACTCGGCGGCTTACATAAATCGATGCCTTTGACAACCATTTTTTGCTGCATCGGCGCAGGCTCCATTGCGGGCTTCCCCCTACTTAGTGGGTTCATTAGTAAGTCGATGATCATCACGGCGGCGGCTGAAGAACACATGCTGGGAGTTTGGATCGTGCTGTTGATCGCTTCGGCAGGCGTGATGGAACATTCGGGTATTAAGATTCCGTTCTTTGCCTTCTTTTCCCATGATTCAGGAAAACGTGTGAAAGAGGCCCCTTGGAACATGCTGGTCGCCATGGCCTTAGCCTCCGCCATGTGTATCGGTTTGGGAATCGGTTACGAATGGCTTTACGCATTGCTGCCATTCGAATCCCATTACGTGCCTTACACGATGGCCCATGTGATCACGGTAATGCAACTGTTACTGTTTGCCGCATTGGCGTTTGTGGTTCTCATGAAAAGTGGCTTGTACCCGCCGGAAGAGCGTGCCTTGAACCTCGATACCGACTGGGTCTACCGGAAACTCCTCCCCAACGTATTGGGTCGCTTGGCCAAATTGATCCAATTCGTCGACCGGGGAATCCGCAAAGCGTTTCTGCACCAGCTAGATCGCTTGGAAAACCGATTGCAATCGGCGTTCTCTGATACCGGAATGATTGGCCGTACCTGGACGACAGGTGCGATGGCCGTCTGGGCCAGCCTTTTGTTAGGCCTTTGCCTTTTGCTTTATTACCTGTAGGTGCGTGGCGTGAGGCGACCTAAGTCCCCTCTCCAAGCCGCGTTTCAGGACATATTGCCACTGGCTTCGGCTTCACAGGAATTAGGATCCGCTTTGCCAAGCCGCAGATTACGACTGAGTCTTCAGCGGTGTTTGATGACAACTCGTCACGCTGCGTTTTTTCACAAGCGTGATTCGGTTACCCATTTGATTGTGATGCACCTCGTCCATGAAGCTGCGAATCAAAAGAAGTCCTCTACCTGAGGGGCGTAAAATATTTTCCGCAGTCGTGGGATCCGGCAAGTTGTGCGGGTTAAAACCGGGCCCCTCGTCATCTATTTGAAACCGAATGGACTGTTCGGTGAATTCCGCGTGCACACGAACTCGCCTTTCACAGAAAGGTTCAGCGTCTTTGCGTTCGCGGATCTTATTTTCATAGGCACTGCAGTCTTCGGACTCTTTCAGACCCGAATCGACCTCCAAATTTCCGTGGCAGATCGCATTACACAGTGCTTCCTCCAAGGCCATGGAGATTCTGATACTGTCTTGCTCAGCCCAATCCGGAAGATTGGTATCCAGTGTTTCGATCAAATTACGAATCTGGCCTACATTGTTATCCATTACAAAAGCGAGACTACGTTTCACTGAACCCATATCGAATGCTTCGCGAGAATCTTCCGTTGCCCGTCGGACCGCTTCCGCCCAATTCAGGACGTTGCGAACCGTGGGTACCAGATCTGTTTTTAAACGTGATTTAAGCGAGAAATTGGCAGCGCCCGCTTGTAAGGCAGCCACCGATTGTTTTTCACTCCCAAACGCTGTGACCAAGACGACGGGGACGCTCAAAAATTCATCGCGAATTGCCCGCACCAAACCCAAGCCATCTAACTCTGGCATCTGCAAGTCGGTGACCACAAGGTCGAAGTCTGTTTGCCGCATTGCATCAATCGCTTGGTGACCGTCATTTGCAGTCGCAACCTCCCAGCCAGTATTCCGCTGAAGGATCGCACTGATCAGCATCCGGTCGACAGGACTATCGTCAACAACGAGTATTTGGACCATGCGGCTCGAGAAAGGAAAACAGAAGGAAGATGGTGAGGAGATGATTTCCCTGAGTAAGTGAAATTATAGGTTTCCATAAAAAAGAGGGAAACGATTTTTCGGCAGGATTTGCCGAAAAACGCCTAGAATCTTCGGCAATATATTCGTTAGAAACCGACGGGTTCTCTGGAAAGGGGCGAAATCTCGCCGCTATTCGAATTCTGTCTCGTAAGTACCCCGGCTTTTGTCCGGCAATCGTGCGTAGATCTCAATGCTGTTGGGACGATTGATTCCTACCTGGTACACAGCCCCGGATCGGTGCACGAAACGATTTAGCAAATACCGCCGCTCTTCGCCGGGCTCCAAAGGAGATCCGTGTTCGTAGATCTGGTAGTGGCCGCTATTGATGCGAATATTCAAATGGGTCCAGCTCTCTGCCCCCGTATTTTTAATGACCAACTCCGCGTTGGGAAATTCCGTGCGGTCCTCCAGCAACGTCTCTTCGTAGTACGTTGGCGGGGGAACGTTCACGAAGCTACAATCTGCTTGCAGGTAATCCGGTTTGACGGCGGGCATGGACCAATGCAGGATTAAAACCGTCGCAATCGGCACGACGCACATCAGGATGAGAAGCCTCGTAAGTCCCTTTCGGCTAAGCCCCGGAGCGTTTGCCAAATGTGTAGAGAGGGGCTCTTGGAATCCTGCGTCATTTGTTGCCGCGGAGGCATCTTGAGGTTGTTCCGCAATTTGCGTTTCGGTCGCCATATTTGCGTTTTTCTGAGAAAGGATGATTTCGGGACGAGGCTTATTCTAAACGTCGGCTTCCCAATCGCCAATTCACAAATCCTTATTAGGATCCTCGTTTGACAATGTTATGATGAATTTATTGGGACCTATCTCGCTAAAATATAGCGATTGCCTCGTTTTGCAAACCGATTTTTTCTCCACCCCATAACACACCGTGCCCGGAACCAGAGAACGAGTTGCCGTAAATATTGGTTGGTTGATCAAACTGCGCTGGGTCGCAGTTGGGGGCCAGTTCGTCACAATCGTCGGCGCCACGCTACTTTTAGGCATCCAGCTTCAAATCTGGCCTGTTTCCGTGGTAATTGGGCTAACGATCCTCTCGAATGCTTTATTGATCTACTGGATGGGGCGTGACGATGGCTCAGATCTGGATGAATCTGGGCGTTTTTTCGAAAACGTGCTTGGTTGGGTCATGACGATGGACATGCTCTCACTCGCTACTTTGCTGTATGTAAGCGGGGGCCCCTCCAACCCATTTTGGCTGTTCTTTTTCGTAAACTTGAGCCTCTCAGCTGTAGTGCTGGGCAGGACTTGGGCGTGGACCTTAAATCTCGTTTCTATCCTCTGCTTTTGCGGCCTGCTGTACAGCCACATACCCATCGACGAATTGAACATGGGACTCTCTCTTTTGCCGGTTGCTGAAAAAGGAAATTGGTCATTGATCCAGCAGGGACTTTTGATTGCTTTTGCAACCTGCAGCAGCGTCATTGTCTATTTTATGACCCGTGTTACGGGTGCGTTGAGGCAGCAGGAATTAGACTTACGCTCCGCTCAGGAAACCCGTTCTAGAAATGAAAAACTGGAAGCTCTGGGAACACTCGCCGCCGGCGCTGCTCACGAACTTTCCACCCCTTTAACAACGATCGCCCTGGTGGCAAAGGACGTCGAACAGGCTCTAAGCCAACAAGGCAGTACGGACGAAGACATGATCGAGGATGTCGGTTTAATCCGCCAGCAACTCGATCGTTGCAAATCGATCTTGGATCGTATGGCGAGCCACGCAGGAGAGACGGTTGGCGAAATGATGCAACGCACCACCATCACGAATTTCTTTGACGATGTGTGCGATGGTCTAACAAGTAATGAAGATCGTATCACCGTTGACTACATTGATGATTCGCGAAAGTTGCAGATCGATGTCCCTGTGGATGCACTTTCGCAAGCGATTCGTGCGTTATTACAAAACGCACTGGACGCCAGCGCATCCGACAGCGTCGTAGAGGTGCGTATTTCGCGGAATGACAACCGTATGATTTGGGCAATTGAAGATCACGGAACGGGGATGTCAAGCGAAGTTCTCAGACGCGTTAGCGAGCCATTTTTCACCACGAAATCACCCGGAAAAGGCATGGGACTGGGCGTCTTTTTAGCCCGAAATGTTATCGAGGAACTGGGTGGGTCGGTTAGATTCCAATCCAGTGATGACCCATTTCTTCCCACCGGTACCACGGTAACGGTCACGCTGCCCTGTGTTTGCAAATCCGAACCCCAAAATGCTGGAGAAGATGCATGAGCGAGAGAAAGCGTCCCATTTTTTTGGTAGTCGATGACGACGATACACTGCGTGGGCGCATGGAGAAATCACTCACACGCAGAGGTTACGACGTATGCTGCGCTGCGAATTTCGACGAAGCGGTAGAAGTTGCCGGAGCTTGCCAACCCCAGCTTGCCGTTTTGGATCTGAAGATGCCGGGAAAGTCAGGCTTGGATTTACTGACCAAACTGGCGGAGATTTCTCCGCAGACCCGGTCCGTCATCTTGACCGGATATGGCAGCATCACCAACGCGGTTGAGGCCATTAAATTGGGCGCAGTCAACTATGTGACCAAGCCCGCTGATGCCGACCAGGTCTTAGCCGCTTTGGAGGAGACTATTTGCGAGGAAGTTTCAGATGACATCGTGCCGCCCTCACTCGCCACCGCCCAATGGGAACACATTCAGCGAGTTCTGGCGTCCTGTGATGGCAACATCTCCGAAGCCGCGCGGGTTCTGGATATTCCGAGGCGAACGCTGCAGAGAAAACTCAAGAAACTGGCGCCTTGAGTAGGGTTCTTAAGACAGCGCCCTCGTTCGCACAGGTCTGCACGGCCTGACCGCTTCCCGGTCAAACCGATTATCGGGATTGCGCTGACGCTCGCTTTGCTCATTGCACTTGGGCAACCGACTGTACCGATATTCTCAAGGAATGTCGTACCGATCTACCTATCCACGTCTTTACATGAACAGCTATTGGGCTGGCCTTGTCATGCTCGCGCTGATTTCTTCAGGACACGTGATCCCCAGCATCGTTGGTCATGACGTTGCCCCTATTCCGCTTGCAGCTTCCGCCACGCACCCACGCATGGCAAAGCCAGCGAGTGCACCCAAAGACGTCAGCGGGCTGGGCTCCAGTCTGGCCGAGCAGGTCACATTTGCAGCTGCCGACATGGCCTCAGATGTGATGGTGGCTTTAGACGGCAAGTACGCTGACAAGCGTCCTCAAAAAGTACACGCGTCGTTCGTGCTGGCCATGAATGGAGGTCATCGGTTACGCGCCACCATCAAATCACTTCGACCTTACCTGACAGCTCATGAATATGAACTTTCGCGGGAGTGGGTTGATAACGCGGCCACCCAATATGACGCATTGATGAATCGAAGAATCGCCATCATGAATTGCGAACAACGAAATTTGATTCCGTCGCTAATTGAATACAACGACATTGCCGTGCAATTACTCTCCAAAAAAATCAATGAAGAAATTGTGACCCAGATTAATGAGTACCGCGCTGGGGTGCGCAATGCGGAACGAAGACAAAAACCTAACCGGGACTATTGATTACACCTTGGGTTCACTCGCGATCATGCGAAAGTTCACTTTATTAATAAGTCTATTAGCGACCTTCTTTTTGGCGTGTGCCTATCTCTCCATACCGACCACCCCCAAAAGGACATTGCAGGAACCCCTTCTGACGCAAGCCTCCGTCAGCAGGAAGCGCCCACTTGGCGAGGAGCTTCCCGTCAAATCGTTGACTCGTAATTTCATCAACCAGCACTGCTTGGCGTGTCATTCGGGTGAAGATCCTGCGGGTTACCTCTCGTTGGAATGTTTAACCTCCGCGAACTCCGAAGTGGACGAAAGCGAACTCTGGAACGAGGTAGCGGAATCGGTACGCCAAGGCGAGATGCCACCCAAGATTCACCATACGCACCCCACCCCAAACGCAATCCGTCTGTTCTTAGGTGCCCTGCAGGAATCCGCCTCGCTTGATGATCAAATTGCTCAATCGCCGGCGAAGATTCGCCGACTGACTCGGCAAGAGCTTGAAAACACGATCAGCGACCTGTTTCAAATTCAATCACCCCTGTTTCATACGCCAGACCACTTGATCCTCAACGACAAGTACTTCCAACCTCAGTCACAGAAGATGCCCAATTACATGATGGTTTTTAGCCATCATGAGTGGGGCCATCATGCTCCCAGCTTTTTCCGCAAAATCCCTGCTCTACCGAACGATCCACCTATTGAAAATGGCTTCAGCAACAACGAAGCCAGTGTTAGCTTTTCACCTCTGCAATTAGAAAGGCAGTTCGAGTTTACCGGGAGTCTTTTGAACCATCCCGAATTCAAAAGGTCAGCGGAAGTTTGGAAGGAGCTTTTTGAGTGCGAACACACGGAATGGAATCAACAATTAAAGTACGGCCAACGGCAACTGGAGGCCTTCATACCGAGAGCTTTTCGCCGCCCCGCAGACGAGGTATCCCAACAGCGATGGAAATCTCTTTTTCGAGAACAATTGCGAGAGACTCGCAATTACACGACGGCAATGAAGATCACGGTCCAAGCCATGCTTGCATCCCCCAGTTTCCTTTTCCGTACTGACAAAACCGCATGCTCCGATCTCCATCGGGATTGGTCCATTGCTAGTCGCCTCAGTTATTTCCTTTGGGGTAGCATGCCAGATGAAACGCTCTTTCAGCTCGCCGCACAGGGTAAACTGCAAAACGCGGAAGTCGTCCGCCAGCAAGTTCGCCGCATGCTCAGAGATCGGCGAGCGCGTTGGTTATCCACGAGTTTTGGCATGCAGTGGATGCATACACTAAAAGCCGCCACCGCTCGTCCGGACACAGATCTCTATCGTCACTACTACGAGGATTTTAGGTGTTCGCTGCCCGGGGTGTTCATGGCAATCGAACAAATGTTGCTGTTCGAGACCATTCTTGTAGAGAATCGCAGCATCCTTGATTTCGTGGATGCCGATTTTGGTTATCTCAATCGGCTCTTGATGACCTGGTATGGCTTGGATCCCGAATCGCTGATTGGCTTCACGCCCGAGATGGAAGATACAGAGGATTTTTTCCGAATTCAGTGGCCCGACCGCAAACGTGGTGGCATTATCTGTTCAGGGGCTACGCTGATAAGCACCTCGGCAACCCATCGAACAAGTCCCGTATTTCGTGGTGCATGGATCTTGGACGTCATTTTCAATCGGCCACCGCCAGCACCGCCTGCTAACGTTCCGGAATTATCGAATGGTTTAACCCATGACGGTTCTCAGCCGCTCAATATCCGAGATCGACTTGCCATTCACCGCCAGGATAAGAACTGCGCGGTCTGTCATGACATCATGGATCCACCGGGCTTCGCGTTAGAAAGCTACGATGCCGTGGGGCAATTGCGTCACCAATATGCAGACGGCACCGCCATTGACTCTCAAGGATCGGTGTCGGGAATCGCCGTGGACGGGATTGAGGAACTCAAAGACGCCATCCTCTATCAACAGGACAAATTCGCGCAAGGCTTCGTGGAGAAATTACTCGAGTTTGCATTAGGCCGAACGCTCGTTAGCTCGGACGTTGGCACCATCAAAGATTTGGTTGCCTCGGCTCAGCACAATCAACTAGGCTTCCAAAACATCATCGAAGAAGTTGCGCTCCAAACCGTCTTTCCCCGGGCGACGAACAACGCCCCCCAAAGGCACCTCACCTCTCGCCTCAAAGATCACCCGAGGTAGAAAAAACCCCCGAATTGAATTCAGGATTTCTTCTTGGTTTTTTTGTCACTGTCTGGTTTGAGATGAGCCTTACCGTCTTTTGCGTCCTCAAGATGCTGTTGCATCTGCTCTTTGGGGAATAGTTTCTTCACCAGAATGCGTGTCTCGGAATTTAGGGCCTTGGTATCCGCTTCAAGTTGAGCGTAACGCTCATGAAATTTCTCTGATTGATCGGCAGCCGTGGTTAACTCCTCATCGCGAATCATTTCGTACTGCTCACGCAATGCATCGTACTTTGGCTTTTCAGCCATAATAATATCTCTTGCTTGAGTGGTTTGCTCGTCCGTTATCACGGACTGATAGGGCATTAATAAAAACTTGATGGCCTTTTCAAAATTTGGCGTCAGGAAACCCAAGTACCGTCGCGACCAGCCCTTCTTAGGATCGATATTGAATGATTCAATCGTTTTAACCACATCGTGGTCGGAGACAGTCTCCCAAGCAATTTCGACCGTCGCCTTGTTTTCAGGACCGACACAGTAAAGAAAACGGTCGGTACGAAAGTAAAGTCGATCCCCGGAAGGAACGACAGACGCCATCAACGGTAGACCCTCGCCACATTCGTTCGTAGCAACTTCCACGCAATCCTCGTCGGCGGTAAAGACAGAGATGCCCGCATCTTGAAAGGGCATGTAAAGATGCTCGCCGGCCAATAGAGGGGAAGCAAATGGACGCTCGCGGGTTGCCGTGCGATGCCGGTTAAGCACAGCGCCGTTACTGGCATCCAAAACTTGCACGACACCACTGTCGTGAAAAATGAAAAGTTTTCCATCGCGAAAAACAGGCGAGGAAACATTTGAGCCGATTTTCCCGACCTCCCATAACTTATGAGATTCGGTCACATCGCCACTCCCGCCTAATCGAATCGCCATCGTCTGTTTGGTTTTTCCGCCGGTTAAGTAACAAACGCCGTCAACAATAATGGGAACCGAAACCACGTAGTCGAGAATTCCAGAAGCGCGCCAAAGCTGTTTCCCGGTGGTCGGATCATAACCGGCGACGATGTCTTTGCTGGATACAACCATCTCATCGACGCCCTGAGCGTTCTTTCCGATAACTGGAGTCGACCAGCATTCACGAATTTTGGGAATCGTCCAGACACAGGCACCGGTGTTTTTATCGAGTGCGTAGATCGTATCGCTTTCGATGCTGGCGTTCACAATTAACAAATCACCGTACACTATGGGCGACGAACTCGAGCCAAAGTAATGCGTCTCTAGCCCCAAGTTTCTTTGCCAAAGCAATTCACCATTTAAGTCGAAAGCAAATACGCCGGTAACACCAAAGAAAACATAAACATTCTGGCCATCGGATACCGGTGTGGATGATGCGAAACCATGTCGCACCAATTCGGGGTTCATTTTTTGCAGCAGGCTGGTTCCGGTCACTTCCCGCTGCCAAACTGGCTGCCCCGTATTTTTATCGAAACAAAGCAAATGATGCCGCAGGTCTGTAAGTTCACCAGCGTTTTCTACGGTTAAACCAAATCCATCGAAAGCAGTCACAAAAATGCGATCTCCAACCAAGATGGGTGTCGCAGCACCGCGCCCCGGAAGTTCGGATTTCCATTCAACGCCGTTATCGAGAGCCCACTCGACGCGATGGGCAAGCGAAGTCGTGGAGGAAAAATTGGGCCCGCGAAACTGGCTCCAGTCTTCCTCAGCAAAATCGACGTGTTCGGTGTCACGTGATTCGGCCAAAGGCGCTGGCAGTTGTTTTTGTCCGACATTACTGGATTTTTCTGGCACCGCGGAATCGCAACCTGAAACGCAGAGGGCGAAACCGCACAATCCAAAAACAAGTCGGTCAGATAAACGTTTTACCGACGAATATTTAGCCATTTCAAATGCCCTTTTTAGCAATTCCGTGTTTAGCTAACTGTGAAAAAATCGTTCAGCTAGAGCAACTAGCCTAACCAATCTTCAAGGTCCTCGAGATACCAATATTAGGACGCTATGATTCGTTTCGTGGGTGTGCGAAATCTGCAGCCACGATTGCATGCATTTTTTGGGGATAACAATGTCTCTACCTTCATTTAAGGAACTACGATTAAGATATAAATAGTGTTAGATTCTCCGCGCCCTCAGGTTGGACTGCAATCATAATTACATCATGGTGAGCTCACTGACAAAATATCCCAGCAGCCTCTCTTCCCCCGAATGGGTAGGGTGTCTGATGGCATGCCTGCTCACATTTTCGATAGGCTGTGACGCTCCCGAATCAGCTCCCCCCAAGCCCTTATCAACAAATCAGCAACCGGATGTACCCAAGCAGCAGCCACAGCAGCCACAGCAGCAGCAACAGCAGCAACAGCAGCAGCAAGCTTCTCAAACCTCCGTTCAACGCTCGGATGTGATTGCTACGATCTCTCAGAACCCGGTGGCACCCCACCCCGAGAGTCATCGATTCACCGACGCGCAACTCGCCAAAGACCATACCATCTACGTACTGGCGTTTGATTCCATTACTCGCCACACCTATTTCCTTTCACACTACCGCCACCTGATGAGCGAGGACCAGCTTGAGGCCGCGCGAAATTTAGTCGACAGCCACAAATCTGATTTTGCTGAGCTCGCGAATGAACGCGAAATCATTTTGAATGGGGCCACTGACGAGGCCGATATACAATTGCTGTTAAAGAATAACTCGATAAAGGTATTGCTGCTATCGCGCAAAGTTCGACGCGGCATCATGCACAACGTTTACACCAAAGAACAACGCGTACAATACAACCAAGAATACGCGGCTACGCGTAAGAAACGCAAACTTAAAGCACCGGCAAAAAAATAATCCCCAAACACTTTTTCAAACTCAGATCTCTGACGCGAAATTATCGTGATTCCAAACTTTATAAAATGTGCAACGCCTCTCTTCATGAGCGGAATACTGGTCGCCTCGATTCCACTGGCGACTGCGTTCCTGCATCCGGAATCGCCGCCGCAGAATCCACAGGGTCAGGCCTCGGCACCGACTGATGAATTCGAGGAGACCGCGCGGACCTTCCTGAAAAAACACTGTCTAAAATGTCACACTGGTGAATCGTCGGAAGCTGACTTAGATCTTTCCCAATTTGATAGCCAAGGCACTGTGAACGATGCCCTGGAGACTTGGGAACTTGTCATTGATTCCATCAACGATGACTACATGCCGCCATCCGAAGAGGCACGTCCAACGCGAGAAGAGATCGAGCGACTGAAAGATTGGTATCAACGGACCCTCGCGGAAACGGGAAACGCCCAAGCGATCGTCCCTCGCATGAGACGTCTCAACCAAACTGAATATGAGAATACGGTAGGGGATCTGCTCCGGATCGACGGCGAGATATTCAACAGTCCGTCACGGCTACTGTTGATTGATCGGTATTTTGATCCCACGTCAAAAAAAATGCCTCGTCACGTTTTGGCGATGAGCCATATGAGCTACAAGCAAAAACGTCCTCCTCTGATCACCGGTTTACCGGATGTACCTAGCGATCCTCCCGTCGAGCATGGATACAGTAACGACCACACTTCGCTCAGTTTTTCGCCCCTACAAGCGGAACGCTATTTTGAATTAGCCAACGCAATCGTTTACGGCGACACCTTCTCTCGCATCAGCGGTGTGTGGGATTCCATGTTTTTACCGCGCCCCCAAGACCAACAAATCGACCAACAGAAAGCCACCGCCAAGGACCGCTTAAGCATTTTCCTGAAGCGTGCTTTCCGTCGTCCCGTCACGGACCAGGAGGTCCTTCGCTACGCTCAGTTGTTCAACCGCCAATTGGAACTCAAGCAATCCCATGTGGAGGCTATGAAAGATACCGTCGTGGCTGTTTTGGTATCGCCATCATTTTTGTTTCGCCGAGATTTTTCCGCCAGCAGCTTTGACACCTACGAAGTCGATCAATTCGCGATGGCCAACCGCTTATCGTATTTTCTTTGGGCCTCCATGCCAGACGACCAACTTTTCCAGGCCGCCAGTGAAGGCCGACTCAATTCGCGAACGGATCTTCTTCGGGAAGTTCGCCGCATGATGCAGGACAAAAAGATCAAATCGCTGGCCACCGATTTTGGAATGCAATGGTTGAAATTGGCCGGCGTCAATTCGGCCAGGCCAGACCCGGATTTGTTCCCGGAGTTCTACCACACAAAGGTCTTCACGACCGGCACGGACATGATGATTGAACAATTACTGCTCTTCGAAACCATTATGGTTGAGGACCGCGACATCATGGAATTTATTGACGCCGATTGGGCGTACTTAAATCGCAACTTGATGGATTGGTACGGTGAAAATCCAAAACAAGTTTTGGGCTACACACCCGACAAGAGCATGTGGGAAGACTTCTTCCGTATTCGTTGGTCAAATGCCCATCGGGGTGGCGTGATTGCCTCGGGAGCGACGCTCGTGAGCACCTCCGCGACGACCCGCACCAGTCCCGTTTATCGCGGTGCCTGGATTTTGGATGTGATTTTCAATCGCCCCCCACCTCCACCACCCGCAAACGTCCCAGCCTTGGAAGAAATCAAAGGCTCCGCCGACCGTCCGCTTAACGTTCGCCAACGACTGGAGAAGCACCGACTGGATCCTAGCTGCTCGGTTTGCCACGATCGAATCGACCCGATGGGATTCGCCCTCGAAAAATTCGATCCGATTGGACGATTTCGCAATGCCTACCCAAACGGAGTCCCCATCGATGCTAAGGGAGAAATTTTTGGCGAGCCTTTTGAGGGCGCTGCTCGTTTAAAGTCGGTGATTAGACGCAACGATCGAGAATTTGTGCAAGGATTCTCCGAGCATCTGTTGAAATATGCCTTGGGAAGACAACTGGAACTTGCCGATGAAAAAGAGACCCAGGCAATTATTGACCGAGTGATGAAGCGCGGCCGAAATTTTTCCTCGGTCGTGGAAGAGATTGTCGCGAGCGAGTTATTTCGCTCACCTCCGGGGAGTCCTCCGACCCAATTAGGGAAAAAATAGAAACACGCCTCTAATGGTAAATTGATCATCTCACAATGTCCGGCAACCGTATGCTATAGCAGCAGATACCGCGACTGCGAATGAATTGAAAAGAGCAAGTAATGCATAAACCTATCTCCCGACGAACGGTACTCCGAGGTGCTGCAGCATCGATTGCTTTGCCCATGCTCAATGTCATGGAACCATTGAAGTCGCTGGCTGCCTCAACAGCCCCCATGCCATCCTTGGCCGCAGTGCCCAAACGCATGGTGTTCATGTATATACCCAACGGTGTCATCACTCAGCATTGGTTCCCTCAAACCGGTCAGCAAGACTGGCTCGATTCCCAAAGCCTGCAGCCACTCAAACCCATTCGTGATGACATCGTTTTAATCAACGGCCTGAACCGCACCCACGTTTCAGGTGAACCTCACTCGCAAGCCGCCTCTTGTTGGATGACAAGCTCCAGTCCCTACGATCGACCCGATGGCGCTACTGCAATCAACAAGACCTTGGACCAAGTGATCGCAAGTAACGTAGGCGGCGCAACGCCTTTCCCTTCCTTGGAACTCAGTTGCAACAGCTTCACGGACAACATGGAGCCGAAATTATTTGATGCCATTTCCTGGTATGGACCGGGTCACGACGCGCGGTCTGAAAACGATCCCCAAAAAGTCTTTCAAAGGATGTTTGGGAAATCAGAACATTTTAATCGCAGCGTGCTGGATACCGTGCTCGAAGACGCGCGATCAATGAAGAATACGCTGGGTGTCGAAGATCAAAGAAAGCTCGATGAGTACCTGGAATCCGTACGGGCCATTGAAACCCGTCTCGATCATCAAGCAGCTTCAAAGACGGGATTGGGAGAAGTGAAATTCGAAGTGCCGGACAAGATCCCTGAAAATCGCGGCGAGTTCTTGCGGCTCATGGGAGATTTGATGGTCCTGGCACTGCGTACAGACCAAACACGTATTGTCAGCCTAATGGTGGGTCCCGAACGTTGGGAAACACCTCAACTCTATGACGGCGTTTTTGAGAAACCTGT
>JAAEPL010000578.1 GCA_024232675.1 Planctomycetaceae bacterium | reverse complement strand
GGATTGATCGTTCATCCAAACATTTCGAAAGCGTACGTCCTGCCCGTGTTCTTGCAGCTTCAGACCGCCCGGGGTGGGACCTACAGCAATCCCGCCGTTGGCGTGCTGAATGGGGACGTTGTCGTGAATCTTCAGACCATTCCACCAAACCGTTGCATGGGCAGGCTCTCGCATTTTGTCCCCGTCCCATTTGGCAGCTGTGAATTTGAAATGGAACGATTGCCATTCACCATTCGGCCGCCAGGCGTTGACGTCGGGCACCCGTTCCATACAGAAAGCGCCAATTCCATGGGGGCCAATTTTCCAGTTATAGGGGTCTTTGGCATCTTTACCTTTGGGGGATTCAATTTGAAGCTCGTAACGGTTTTGTAAATAGACGCCGCTGTTGGCATAGCCATCAACTTGGTCGTCGCCACGTTTCCCCATCAAAATAAAATCGACATGACCTTCGAAATCGGTGTATTCTTTTTTCGTCACTAGATCGTGGGTGCCCCAGCTTTTCCCTCCGTCCGTCATCAAAACTTTTCCTTCCCCATTGGGGTTATCCACAATCGCCCAGGTCACAGGCATATCCGCCTCGGGCCACATTTGCCAGTTGGCCTCGATTGATTTCCGAGTCCCATCAAAAAGAACATCCACGTCGGTGGGGGCCGCGGCGCCGACGTCCTTGGATTTGTCGTAGCCTGGCTTTTGTTCCGGGGCGGTGTTTTGAGCCCAGAGCAGGGGAGTGGCGAGGCAAAGGTAAGCAAGGAATAACATTCCCGCGAAAGTGATTTGAGGGCGGCTCATGGTCAATTTTCCAAATAAGGCAAATGGTCTTTTCCTCTTAATTGTGACTCTCAGGCTACCCGCCGTACAGTCCCAACGACGATATGTTTTTGGGTGGGCAAAGGGGTGAGCATGGCAGCCAGGCATGTGATCGCCATCCTGGTGATGCTTGGGACGAGGAGTGATTAGGCTTAGCCTGTAAAAACGGCCGCGATAACGGCATAAAAAAAACCGCCGGAGGGATACTCCGACGGTTTTTTAATTTCACCTTTGAGGAAGCTATCTGCCGCGAGCCGCATCCTCCAGCTGTTGCTGGATTTTTTGCAGGTTGAACGAACCGGGTGTCTGGCTCGGTGGGTATTTGGTAAGCGTTTCAAAGAACTTGCCTGCGACTTGTTGCATTGGCACCAAGACGTAGGCTCGATCGAGGAACCAATCGTGATACGTATTGGCATCGGTTTGCGCTTTTTCAAAAGGATCGCGTCGCAGATTGAAGAGTAAAGGAATCCTCAACTCCACAAACGGTTCGCGCCAGATTTGGAACGCATTTGCCCGGTTTTCCTGGAATACGGCTTTCCACTGGTCTAACCGCAGCGCCACCACTGCGCCGTCATCATTCACATAAATGAACTCTTTGCGCGGCGAAGCTTTGATGTTTTCTTCCAACGTTTTGAATTGACCAGCATTGGTTAAGTAGTCATTCATGTCGTAGCCATCAAGGTTTTGGCGGTAATTGCGACCAATGGCTTGGTAGCCGTCCAGCATATCCTCCTTGAGGTCCGGCTTACCGGCGGCAGCGGCGAAAGTCACCATCCAGTCTTCATGAGCGACGATGCCATTGACCGTCGCGTTGGATGACCATTTAGCGGGCCAGCGGACGAAGCAGGGCACGCGGTAGGCGCCTTCCCAGTTGCTGTTCTTTTCTTTGCGAAAGGGTGTGTAGCCAGCGTCGGGCCAAGTGTTGAAGTGCGGGCCATTGTCGGTGGAATATTGCACGATGGTATTGTCGGCAATGCCCAATTCGTCAAGCAATTCGAGCAGCTCACCGACGTGCAAATCATGTTCCACCATCCCGTCGTGATACTCATCACCCCAAGGGCCAGCCAGTCCCGTGTGTTCTTCTTTCACGTGTGTACGGAAATGCATGCGGGTTCCGTTCCACCAACAGAAGAACGGTTCGCCGGCTTCGTGTTGACGTTTGATGAAATCCTTAGCGGCTGCCACCGTTTCGTCGTCAATGGTCTCCATGCGCTTCTTGGTCAGCGGACCCGTGTTTTCGATGGTCTGGGTACCATCCGCATTGGCTTTACATTTCATCACGCCTCGCGGGCCGTAATTCTCCAGAAACGTCTTTCCATTCGGTAGTACATAGTCGCGAGGATAGTCACGGTTCTCTGGTTCTTCCTCAGCATTCAAGTGATAGAGGTTGCCAAAGAACTCATCGAAACCGTGATTGGTGGGTAGATGTTCGTCGCGATCGCCAAAGTGATTTTTTCCAAATTGTCCGGTTTGGTAACCCAGCGACTTCATGACACCAGCGATCGTAATGTCCTGTTCTTGCCAGCCTTCTTTCGCGCCGGGCAGGCCGACTTTGGTCATTCCTGTTCGCAAAGGTACGGTTCCGCCAATGAATGCAGCGCGACCTGCCGTGCAAGATTGCTGGGCATAGTAATCGGTGAAGCTGACGCCTTCTTTGGCAATGCGGTCGATATTGGGTGTGCTGTATCCCATCATGCCACGATTGTTGTGGCTGATGTTCCAAGTGCCGATGTCGTCGCCCCAAATGACGAGAATGTTGGGTTTCTTTTCCTGAGCCGTCGCTGTACCCAGCATGGCAAGCAAGGCGAGCAGCGGAAGTGTTAGTTGGGAAACATTTTTTAGCATGGTGAGGTTTACCTTTCGGTTGCTAGGTGAAAAGAGATATCGCGGTTCCGCCTCTGACATTCGGTTATCTTCGAGTCTAGGGGTGTGGG
>JAAEPL010000577.1 GCA_024232675.1 Planctomycetaceae bacterium | reverse complement strand
CCCCCGCCGTTCTGCGGTGTTACCAAAAATGTTATCGTCTTGCGCGAAAACGCGACAGGCTGCGCCGAGTGCCAAGGGAAATTGACATGGCTTACTTGGCTCTTTTGACCCAGGTTTGAGCGAGCTCTGCCAGGTTTTCGGTATCGGTGGCATCTTCCGAACCGAAATAGGACTCCTCCACGCGATTAATGGAGGATTGCAGTTCTTGGGAAAGTTCAGCACTGATACCGTTGCGTTGTTTGATATCGTTCAAGAGCGTTAATACAGAAAACGCGTTGACATCATTTGGCACATGGAACCGGCTGCGTTGTTCTTCAGGTGGTTTGCTGAGGAACAAAGTCGCAAAAATACCACCGACGATCCCGATTGCGATTAGGGGAATTAGCCAGCTCAAAAATCCCCAACTGAATGAACCGTATTTCTTAGCCAGCGTGACGGTTTGCTCAACACCGACAAGGTCGGCATCCTCGTATCGTTGAAATTTAACGATGGCCTCTGGTGGTTTAGGCTCTCCAAATTTGAAGCTTGCCATTTCACCTTGGCTCTGTTTTGCTTGATATTCGACGGTCCAGCTGCGGTCGGACAAGATTTGAATTTCGTCACTGTCCTTTTCGAACGCGGTGGGCAAGACGCCTTGGTCATCCACGCTCACCAATTCAAAGTCTTCGCGTTCCAAGTCAATTAAATCTTCCAGTTGCGGTATCAAGCCCTTACCTGTTGCTGAGACTTCGACGATCAATTTACCGTCTTCTGCCTGACGTTCGTCCAAGGTTTGGGTGATCTGTAAATCTTCTATCGGACGAGCGGTACCTTGAGGGTCGGAAGCGTCGATGACAACTGCGGGCGATTCGACGGGGATCACGACGTAACCGGAGGTATCTAAAAAGTCGAGGTTCAATTGGAGGGGCGGGACGCGGTCGACTTCGGGGCCCCTTGGTTTAACCAGCACATAGGCATACGGGGTGACACGCCATTCGGGTTCACTGGTCGAGCGACTTTGCATCGTGCTGGGGCTTTGAAACGTGATGTTGAGAATTTCAAAGTGTTCTTCCAGTGCTTGGCTGACGCTTTCGGAAAATTTATCACGATAATCTTCTGTGGGGCGACCGTAGTTATAGGCCCGCATCATGCTGTTTTGATTTTGCGCGTATTTGCCAAACCCACCTGACTCGCGCTCAATTTCCGGCGTGTGCAGGATGTTGACGTAAAAACCAAAGGGTTGCTCATGGCCCACGTTATCATCACCGTCGAGGGCAACATCCAAGCGGATTTCGCTGACTAAATCACGGTAGTAGTCGAAGAGTTTCTTGGCTTCCCAGGCACGTGGGTGAGCCTCTGCGATCTCAAATCCAGCCTCTAAATATCGAAATTTGATTTCGGGTTTGAGGGGGCTCATTCGCGTGAAAAGATTATTAGCAAATTTTGCCATATGTACTTCTGCCATTTCTCCGGGCAGGTTGTTGATGGCATCGCGGATTTTTTTGAATTGACGTTTATCGGGTGTCGTCTTATCCGTTATTCTCCCCAGGTCACTGGCACCCAAGCTGGCGTAAAACCAGCGGTCGTAAACCTCCGTCGATTGTTGGGATTGATTCAGGTTTGGCAGTGCGGCTTGGTATTTTGTCGCTGCCTCTGCAAATGCTTCGAATGCCGAGTTTCGTACTTCGCTGAAATCCGATGACTTCTGTACTGATTGGGCGTAAGAGTTTTCGTCATAGATTAGCGTGGCCAAGGCCAGTTGCAGTTTCCAATTCTCGGGTGCTGACTTTAAAGCTTCAGTCAACAATTGTTTGGCAACTGTGTAGCCTCGTAAAACCTCTTCTTGCACTTCCGGTTCTCGGCGATTGGTTTGCATTGCCTCCTGTTGGCGAATGTCCTTCCACTTGGAGGAGAGGTTCGTACGCATTTTCTGACAAATTTCAGCGATGGTATCGGGATCCATTTTGCTGAGGTCGCCGAAGACGCTGCGTACTCTATCGAGTTTGAAAACCTCGGCGTTGCTATGGCAGGTGGTAAACGCTCTGGCTAGTTTGCTTTCGTCAATGTCCCCGAGTTCCATTGCGCGAATACGATCTACCCATTTCGTAAGCGCGGCCAGGTTGCGTTCTTGTTTGGAACGCGTAAGCGGGATCGCTTCCGCTTTGCGATCAAAACCGTATTGGTAAATATAGGGGTTGGTTTGACGGCGGGCGGCGTTGGGGTCGTGGTTCTTTGTCCAAGTTGTGAGGAACTCGTCGACCAGCTCTCGGGCAATATCCGGTCTCGTTTTGGCAATGGATTCGATGTACGGAAAAGCTTTGTCTTCCTCGTTGAGTCGCAAATGAAGTCTGGCGAGTGTTTTTGTGACCTGCGTTTGCAGGCTTTTGTTGACTTGTTGCTGCCAGAAATCCCCGGGGGCAATTTCCAGCAGTTCATTAGGTTGGATGGGATTGGCACGTAATTGTCCACTGCGGCGTTGCGCCATTTGTTGTGGATTTAGCCAGTAAAAATTTCCATAAACGTCAATTTGCATGACGTTACCGCCCATGTTTTGCTTCGAGAGCTCCAGGGATATCTCGGCTTCTTTCAGCCAGTTTTGGATTAATAGCGTGAGGGCCTGTTGCCATGACTGGGCGTTTTCGGGGGCCACAATAATTAATTGTTCGACGGTTTGGTTTTGTAATTTCAATAGTTCGAGACGTTTGTTCGCCTTCAGTTGTGCTGCTTGTCCGGCCATCGTCGCAGATTTGGAACCTAGGCTACTGAGGATTTTCATACCGAGTTCGGGACTCGAGGTGAAACTGTTTTGTAACCATTCGATTCCCGTTTCTTTATCGACCTGAGGTGATAACTCGATAAGAGTGGCCAAGGCCATATTCTTGTCTGCTTCGACGACGGCAGACTCGGCAATTTTTTGATTAGCGTTCCAAGCGATATTCAACCATTTTGCTGTCTTGCTGGTTTTGTACCTGCGAAGCGCCAGTTGTGACCAGAGTTTTTGAGCAGCGATCGAATTGGCGTCGTCTTCTGCGGCGGGCAGAAAGCGTTCCACGTCATCAATCATATTCGCCTGCAATAGAAGATTCGCTGCGTCCAGTCTTTTGAGTGGATCTGGCGAACCAAAATGGGTCGTGCCTTTATCTAAAACGCTAACAAATTCCGTGAAGTCGTGGCCAGCGTTTAATGCGGACCTGATTAGCAAAGCCAATGCGGGGATATGTTGCTTTGTGTTTTTTGGAGAAGTGGCAATCGCCCCGGATGTGTTTGCTTTTGGAAGATCATCCGTTTGCGGGGTGTTTGAATCTTCATTCTCGGCAAGTGTGGAATCGTCGGCAGCCAACGCCTCGCGTGCAACCTTGCGTGCAGAAAACGGGGTTGTCGCTGGCGGTGGGGAGGTGTTGCCCGTCATTGTTTGGTCTGTGATCGTCGCATTTAAGTCAACGGTCATCTCTCGGGCGGCACCCACAACGGAAAGCTTTAAGTAGAGTGTGTTGTTCGCGGGGGTCCACGATCCCTCCTCAACCTTCAATAGGGCATCCACTCCCTCACCGAGGGTCATCGATCCGGTAACCGAACCATCCATTAAATTCAAACTCATTGAAAAAGGCGCATCGAAATGTATACCCTGCCATTCGCCGGTGACGGGGTCGTCAGCCTTGGTGTTCACTGCCGCGTTGATGAGCGAAGGCTCGGTAGCGACCATCGGCATCGCCTCGGAAATTTCCAATATGTCATTGGGTGACAGGTAACTCGTGGGAACCTTCTGGCCGCTGCGGCGGATCATGCTTGCGACTTGTCTTTCGAAAGCGGGGGAAAGTCCTTCTGGTAGGACGGATTGATTAGGAGTCGCAAGTGATTTCAGCAGATGGGCGTAAACTCTATTGGCCTCGGCAGGCGGCAGTTCACTTAAGAACGCTTTAACGTTGGCCCAATCACCAGTGGTAACCCATTTTGCAAACTGTGTAACTTTCTGCTGTGGAGTAAGTGTCGCTTCGTGGCCGGTGGCGTTGTCCAAGTCTTCGTGGATTACCCATTGGCTGCCCACTTCTAAATCGGGTAAGGCGAGCTTGCCTTGGGGGGGGGCGTTGGGGCTGTTTTCGATTTCTATGGCGGCTGCGGTTTTTGCGGGGGAGTTGTTCGGGAGTAGGTTAACGCTAAGGGTTCCTTTTTCAAATCTAACAACGGTCGCGCTGGCAAACCGTTTCCCGTTCGTGAACAGGGAAACCCCCTGCCCTGTTTCGGGAGAGGAATTGCTGGGATTGCCGGTGACTTGAAAAGTTATGGATGGGCGGGCGACGCTCAGTATCGTTCCCTGCCAGTGCCTTGACGTTTTGGCACTTGTATCGGGCTCCTTGGTTGGTTTAGGAAGCTGTGCCCACTCTTTCAGTAGTGCTGGGGTGGATCGATTAAGCTTGGTGGCCAGCAGTAACTTGATGAGTTGGGAGTCTGATGTGGCAGGTTTTTCAGGGGCAGCCGATGGCTTGATAGCAGGCTTTGCGGTTTGGCTCTCTTGCCTGTCTCCCCGAGGGCTGGTGTCGTCCGGTGTGATTGTTTTTTCGCTGGGAACAATCCGGATGCCGGGAGTTACCGGAGTAAGTTTGCGAAGAGGAATTGCCTGCTGAGCTTGGAGTGACGCTGTCGTTAAGCAAGCCAGAAAAACGAAGGCGAGTACCCACGAAAAAGATGCGATGGAGAAGCGAAAATTCATCAACTGTTCCTGTAAATCGGGACCCAACGTTTGCTATTCCTATTGTACACAACCGGACATGGTTTGCGTGGATTAGGTTTTGCAAACACTGGCGAGTGGGCACAAAAAAAGCCGGACTTATGCCCGACTTTCTTGATTTGATAATGAGTTTGGATTCCGGTTAGGAACCGCTGCCTTCGGGTAATTCACCTAGGCTTGCTCCGTCTTGGGGTGGACCCTTTTTGTCGCGACCGCGACGGCGACTTTTGCCGCTTCACGTACCCTGTCATTGGTTGGGCAGTGGTAGGGCCTGTAATTGCCGAAGCTCCATGCGAGCCAGCCGGATAGAAGATTCCAGGTCTTCTGCACTTCGCGTCGCCAAGTGGTTATCGCCGATCTCGTCGGCTGTTTTGGCCAGTTGCGTGTAATGTTGGCGAGCCGCTTCGATCTCGGGACGCCACTCTTCCTCGGGACGACCTTCCAATCGCATCAGCCACGTCATGTAGTATTGTGAGTTTGCCAACGTGGATTGCACTTCGGCTATGAAACGCGGATCGGCCTCATCGTCTTGGCGGACTTCGTCTAACAGCGTCTGCAACGACTCACGAGCTTTAGGCAACTCAGCAGCCATCATTTGGGCTTTGGCTTTTTCCAGTGCTAGGCCGCGGGCTTCGGTTTTCTTCTCCGCCGGCAACTCCGCCAAAACGGCGTCAAATTGCTCAACGGCTTCGGCCCAGTTTTCTGATTGAACACTGTTGCGAGCGTCCTGCATCATCGTGTCGATGCGTTCGAGTTCCATTTTTTCTTGGCCAGGCCCGTAGTGGTATATTACCCCAGCAAGACCAACAAAAAGCCAAGATACGATCAACAAGATTCTCATGTTACCTCTTTCATGATCAATCGTGACGTGCTTCTAACACGATTGCATTCTACATGAATATTTATCATCGTTACAAACTGTAAATCGACAGAAACTAAAAACCAACGAGTCAAAAACTCATATTTTTCCGAATAACAGGGCTGTTTGTGAGGCGAACTGGGTTCGTTCCTCGTAAAAGCGTTCGTTGGGTGCCAAATTCAAGCGTTGTTGATAGGGGCTCCCGATTTGTAACGGGTGCCGAAGTAGTGCAGCAGTAAAGGGATAATAGCGAAAATAGACGAGCCAGCGATGGCTGCGAATAATGACCACTCGCGGCGACCCCACGGCGTTGATTGGTCGTCCTCGTTAACTTTGGTGAGGTTGTTGACGATAGCAGCCGTCAGGTGTTTTTGATCACCATTGTGGTACACCCCACGCAAACGATTGGCCAACTGGCGTAGTGTATTGATGTCTTGCCGAGACATGTGGCCGTCGATAAAAGTCCCGCTGTTTGAGTTGCCGACCCCTACCACAATTAACTCGGCGACCGAGGCCGGCAGTTTGGGCATCCCTTTTGCCGGGATGGTATCGCCGTCAGTCAATACAACAACAAAGGTGCTGTCAGGGTTCCAGCTTTTAGCGATCTGAAAGGCTTGTTCAATCCCGCTTAATAAATTTGTTTTGCCCGGCTTGAAAGCGTGATAAAGCGGCATGCGTTCCATAATAAAACGAACCACTTCGTGATCACTAGAGTCTTCTAACAGCATCTTGGCTTCCGTGTAGACGGCTACCACGGAGATTTTGAATTGTCGCATCGGTATGCGACTGAACATCGATTCCAAGACATCGGAGGCTCTTTCACGGCGGGTGCGTTCTCCATCGGGGCCAGCGTCTTTGAGACGCATGCTGGGCGATACGTCGACCACCAGCACCAAGTGTTTGTAATCTTTTTCCTCAAGCGTGCTTTGGTTGTGAACCTCTGCCTCGACCACAAATAACAATGAAGCGAATCCCCAAGTGGCGGCGGCCAAGCTGACGACGCGAAGCAACGGGGCGAGGATAACCCAAGGCGCTGGTTTCCCTTTTGGACCGAATGCTAGGTAACGGATTTTTCGGATGCGGCGGAGGTGAACGGCCTCCGCGAGGATCGCAATCAGTGCGACAGCAACCGCCAGTATTTCCGGCAAGATTTCTACCATGGCGTATACCTCATCACGACCAGCGAGATCAGGCTCATGCCGATCAAGGAGAGGCCGGCGATCGCGAACGGACGAAACCAGTCAATGACTTCGGCGTAGGTGCGTTTCATTTCCGCTACCTCCATCGAGTCAATCTTTTGAAAGACACTTTCCAGTGCCACGGTATCACTAGGCGCGAAGGATTTGCCCCCGGTGATATTGGTAATGGCAGCAACCTCAGGAGGCGTATCTCCATTACCGATATGGATGGAATAGACCACGATTCTATCGTCACGTAATTGCCTGGCGATCTCCTCTTCTTGCCCGCCTCCCAAATCACCGCTGACCCCATCGGAGACGAGGACGATCATGCGATCCCCGGTTTCGCGGGTCACCAAAACTTCTTGCGATTTTTTCAATCCCAGTCCGATCATCGTGCCGCCTCCGTACCCCTGAGGAAGTCGCCGGGGATTTAGGAATGGCACTGAGCAACGAAACGCGGATGGGTCGGTGGTTAGTGGAATCCAATGTTGAGCGTTGGTTCCAAAAACGGTGAGTCCGAAGGCATCGCCCTCTCTTTGATCGACAAATCCATTAATTGACGCCATCGCAGCATCGTATCGCGTGCCTTCGCCAAAGCGGCTCGTCATGCTGCCACTCAAGTCGAGGCAGAATTCTATATTGGTCAGTTCTCTTTCCGCTTCGGGTACCGCCAAGTGTCGGGGTTCAGCCAAGAGAATAACTCCCATTGCCATGGCTAACGGAGCGCCGCTGAGAAAGCACTTAATGAAGAAATCGCTCCACCGCGATTTGCGATAGTCACCGTGGTCTTGGGGCAAGGCAATGCGCCCATCCCGGCCAAAACTCAAGCGGCTTTCGGTCGCTAGTTCGGGAAAGCGGTCGCGCAACCAAATCCAAGTCAGGATCAGTGCCGGAATAAATAAGGCGAGCAATGCATACCAGTTACCGAAGATCATGAGACGGTTTCTGCCTCGTTGGCTGGTATGCAGCGGAAGGGTTCCAGTAACACCGAAAGATTGATGTGCTTGTCTGATTCAGGATTATGGATCCATTGTTCCAGTTGCTTCATAAGCGGTCCCGCCTCGGGATGGTCGTGGATGGTTCTTAATGCTTCCGCCGTATCCATGCTCTCCAAACCCAGGCGTCGCCGCCAAAAAGCAAACATCATTCTTTCGAGTTCGGCGTATTGTTCCGTGGGCATCTCGTTGTTTTGCACAGCATCCAAACGCGTTTTTAACAGATCCGCCAGGGATTCCTGAGTGGCTATTTCTGCGGGAGGCTCGTCTTTTTTTCGTCCACCAAAGATCAGAAATAGAAATACCAATCCCCATAAAATACTCGCTCCAATCAGGACGTTTCGATAGCCCCCCAGTCGTGGCAGCCATCCCGTTTCCAAAGCGTTGGGTTCGACCTGACCCGGAGGGAGTAGCGAAAGGATTTCGATCGGTATTTCGGGAAGGTCGTTAGTGCTGCCGTCCTTTCTTTCCAGCCAGTCGCCTAGGTCGTGCAAGCCGGGTTCAAGGCCATGAAATTGGATTTCGTAGCGGAAGCTATCGCCGTGAGGAATGGCT